>NBNH01000183.1 GCA_004379115.1 Actinomycetales bacterium mxb001 | reverse complement strand
CCTACCAATTCCGCCGTTCTGAAGAGCGTTATTCTCGGGTTGTACCTATGCAAGAAATTGAATCTCATGGCTACAACCTAAATATTTCTTGCTATATTAGCCCTGCCATAAGCGAGAAAAAAATCGATCTGAACGTGGTGCATTCTACTCTGCTGGAAGTAGAGAAAAAAATTGATGAGTCAACCAAGAGACATAATGAATTAATCAAGGAACTTGGTTTACCGCTCTTACCATAGCAAAGTACAGCACTTTGCGAGCAAACTTACTTACCAAGAAAGTTAAATGTTAAATATAGCCGCGCGCGGCTATATTTAGCCTTATAACATATAACAAAAAAAAGAACAGTAAGTGAACTACAAAACCTAACTTAAGAATAATATGCTAACACAGGAAGAGATAGAACAAAACATCCCAGAATACAGTGGTGATTGCTTAGCCGTTTTTATAGCCTGTCTTAATGCTCTAAACAATAATGTGGTATACGGTACTTGGATAGAACTTTACAGTATACATCTATTAGAATTTGAGCAAGAGGTTAAAGAATTGCTATATAGTTCCCCGTTTAAAACTGAGAGTACAGATGTGTTTGACTACGGAATAAATAACTATGCAATTCTTAAGCATAAGAACTTTGGTGACTTAAACATTTGCAGGTATGAAGGCTTAAAAGAAGTCTATAAGTTAGCTAATATTATTAAATACCACGGTAATATAGCTATCCACTTAGCAAAAGAACGTGGTTATACAGCTGACCAATTAGAGTATAAATTAGAGTCGTCAAGAGTAGACCACTTTAGTTCTTTAGAATTGGTAGGAAGAGAAATACTAGATTCAATTGCTAAAAACCTACAAGGACAGCTTAACTTTTACGGAGTAGACCAGTATTTTAATTTCGAAAAGTTAGTTGAGGATTATATCGAAGACCATGACAACATCTCAATAGAAATAGTAAAAGAGGATAATGGTACCCTAAGATATTACGTCTTTGAGGAGACCTAAAACTATAATGCCACTAGAAGACAAAACCAACCTGAAAGTAGAGCTAGAAGAAAAATGGGCTAGTGCTACAGAGCTATATAAAAGAAAACAACTTTCCTCTGGGAAAGCAGCCAAGCTCGTAGGAGTTACTAGAGCCACATTCTTAATGACGTTGTTTAACTACGATATACCTTTGATAGACCTGACAGAAGATGAATTGTTATCTGATTTAAAAGGAGACATTGAACTATGATATTACCTGAAGATAAAGATAAAAAAGAGGAGCTTATTAAAGCTTTTGGGGATCTTGCCAAAAAGCTTATGGA
>NBNH01000182.1 GCA_004379115.1 Actinomycetales bacterium mxb001 | reverse complement strand
GTAGGTCTCCCACGGCATCCCGGCTGGCTGATAGCCGTGCTCGCGAATCCACTCCTCAAGGGCGCCGTAGGCGCCGGCGACTGCGCGGTAACTCCCGATGTGCGTCGTCTGTGCGGCGAGCCCCGCGGGCAGGTGCGTCATGCTCACGTCACCACCGTCCACCGCGGCGGCCCCGCAGGGGAATCCCGCATCGATGACGAAGGTTTCCTCGTGCATGTCGAAGCGCGCGAACGGCGGGCCAACGGGGAATGCGCCAGCCTGGCTCAGGGCCGTCATGACCTTCTCGAAGGCCGTGCCGACGAAGGTCCCGATGCCGTCGACCGGCACCTCGCCATGAACCACGGCTGCGGTCTGATCCTTCAGCTCGGTGAGCTCGATGTCGTACTCCACGGATCGAGTGTGCGCTCAGGACTCCCGCCACCAGCCCGAGCGGACATTCGCTGACCGGTCAGGCCGCCGCGTGCGCACGAAGCCTGGTTGTGCCGCGGGGTATCGCCAGGCAGGCGACGGCCGCGGCGATGGCGAGCCCGCCAGCGAGCCACCACGCGTTGGCGTAGTCACCGGAGGCCACGCGGATCCAGCCGCTGACGGCTGCGGCGACGGCGGCCCCCACCATGTGCGAGGCGAAGACCCAGCCGAAGACGACGGCGCCCCGGTCGGGCCCGTAGATCTCTCGGCACAGGGTGACCGTGGGGGGCACGGTCGCCACCCAGTCAAGGCCGAAGAGCACCATCACGACGATGAGCGGCAGCTGGATCTGTGGGCCGAGGATGATCGGCAGGGCGATCATGGCCACGCCACGCAATCCGTAGTAGACGACCAGCAGGATGCGCGGATCCATGCGATCGGTGAGCCAGCCCGACCCGACGGTGCCGACGACATCAAAGACCCCGACGATGACCAGCAGGCTGGCCGCCGTGGTGGCCCCGACGCCGTGATCGTGCATGGCAGGCACGAAGTGGCTGCTGATGATCCCGTTTGTCGTCCATCCGCAGATGAAGAACGTGCCCGCGAGCAGCCAGAAGGCGCGGGTGCGCGAGGCGTCGCGCAGGGTGGCGAGGGCACTCGTGGCGGTGCGCCACGCTGAATGAACCGTGTTGGACTCCACCTCCGATTCGGAATCATCGGCGCCGTAGGGCTGCACCCCGATATCGGATGGTCGATCCCGCATGACGCCCCAGACCAGGGGGATGAGGCAGGCGCTCAATAGGGCGACGCCCGCGGCCGCGTAGCGCCAGCCGCGATGTTCGATCGTGCTGGCCATGATGGGCAGGAACACCAACTGCCCGGTCGCCCAGGCTGCTCCGAAGATTCCGACGATGAGGCCCCGGCGCTTGACGAACCAGCGGTTGGCCACGAGTGCGCCGAACACGAGTGCTGTCGAGCCCGTGCCGACACCGACGAGGACGCCCCACAGCAGCACGAGCTGCCAGGAGGCCTGCATGAGCGTGGTGAGCCCGGTGCCCAGGGCGAGTAGCGCAAGGGCGCCCGCTGCGATACGCCGGATACCGAAACGCTCCATGAGGGCGGTGGCGAACGGCGCAGTCACGCCGTACAGCACCAGGTTGACCGAGATCGCCAGCGACGTGGCTGCGCGCGACCAGCCGAACTCCTGCTCGATCGGGATGATCATCACGCCAGTCGACGAGCGGAACGCCGCGGACGCGATAAGCACGAGGAAGGTGACGAGAGCCACCCACCAGGCGTGGTGGATTCGGGTCACCTCAGAAGAGCCCGACCACGGCTCCGTCGACGAGGTCGATCCTCTCGGCAGCGGGCACCTTGGGCAGGCCGGGCATCGTCATGATGTCGCCGCAGACCATCACCACGAACTCGGCTCCGGCCGACAGCCGCACCTCGCGGATGTCGAGGACGTGGCCGGTCGGTGCGGCG
>NBNH01000181.1 GCA_004379115.1 Actinomycetales bacterium mxb001 | reverse complement strand
GTACTAGTTTTTACCTAAACCTAGATTTTGTTCTAGCAACAGTTCCCAAATCTCCTGTTAATGCTCCACCACGTCTTCTTAAAGCAAGTTCTAATCTAGCAAAAGCAATGCTTAGGCACATAATGCAATCATCATGTCCATGCATTGCACTTCTAGTTTGCAGGGAAAAACTCTTAAATTCATGAATCCCAGCCCAATTAGCTGGAAATATTACCTCTCTTTTTTCCAAAGCTAATGCCAATCTATCTGTATTAACAACTTTAGAAGTATTGGTGGTAGCAACTGTTTCAACTGCTAAGCTAGGACGTTGTTTAGTTATTTCCGCAGCAATAATGGCACCTCCTGAGTTGTGTTCTACTACAGTTAAAACAGGATTATAAGCATCAGATAATTGCAAAGTTTTCTCTATACAAAACAAAGATTGTCTATCATTTTCTCTGTATTCAGCCACTACTTGATATGGGTAATCTGTAATGTCAATTATTAAATATTCCCAATAATCTGTACCACCAAAATTTGGATCTAACGCAGCCATATAATGTTTATCTTTGTTAGGTAAAGCCCAACTACCAACAGCACATTTGAACACATCCTCAGAACTAAATAATGCACCACCTGAGTCAGGAATACCAAGATTATATTCTCTATTCAAAGCATCATCTGTTAGCTTGTGTTTATCTTTAGTTTTTTGTAAGAAGTCAGGGACATTGCTGTAAATTGGATGAGCTTTCCAATGGATGATTACTTTTGCCCAACCGTTGTTATCTACCCACCAGTAGCATGGCTCCTCCCTACCTGCTTTGATTTTTTCTATTAACTCTTCTGCATCTACTGGATTAGCAGAATCAAACATTTGCCAAAAAGTGCTTAATTTGCCTAGCTGCGACATTGTAGTTGCCATAATAGTTCTGGCATTTTCTCCAACTGCTTCTTGAGATGGTGTAGAGGAAGCATATATTTCAGCAAAATTAGGAGGAAAGGCAGCCTCATCGTAAAATATATCAGAAACAGATTCTAATGAGCGTGTAGCGTTATCTGTGGCTGGACGAAACCATATTTTACCAGCATTTTGAAAATGAATTTCTGTCTTAGATTTAGTTAAAAATTTAAGTTCTTTGATATTAGCTGGCATTGATTGTATTCTAACTGCAATGTTAGAAGATTCTTTTTGTCCTAGCGATAACACAGCAGCAGCATAAGCAGGATTTAACAATGCTTTGTGCAAAAACTTAGCAGAAATACACTCAGTTAATCCTAACTGTCGTGTTTTGAAAATCATTATACCGCGATATTTGTCTATCAAATCACTTACAACTTTTTGATACTCAAAAGGAGCAAAAGGAATAAATTTATTACCAGATCTAATACGACAGCATTCCTGTAAAAAATCACTATAACTAGCTGGAACTTGATAAAAATTTTCAAATGATTGAGCGCGCCCATCTTGAGTTAATACATCAACTGTTCTTTGTTTAATTTTTGTTTTAAATTTTGGATTTAACTTGACTTCAAGCATATAATAAAAGTACTACAATACCGAGAGTGTGTTATGAAATTTTTTGTAAAGCAATCAGCGTTATCACAAGCAGTAAATCAAGCATTTAGAGCAATTGGATCTCGTCCCGTTCATAATATTCTAACAACTTTTTTGCTAGAAGCCAAAGAAGATGCACTTGTTATAACAGCAAGTGACTTGTCTTTGTGGATAAAAATATCAATACCAGCAACAATAAGCCAACAAGG
>NBNH01000180.1 GCA_004379115.1 Actinomycetales bacterium mxb001 | reverse complement strand
AACGAGGTGCCCACGTGGCGTGCCGACCAGATGCCGTACGGCGGCCTGCGTGACTCAGGCAATACCCGGGAGGGTCCGGCGTACTCCGTGCAGGAGATGACCGAGGAGCGGCTGGTCATCCTCAACGGATGAGCTAGGCGCGCGCCCCCTCGAGTTGGCCCATGTCCTCGAGCGGCACGCCCTTCGTCTCCTTGATGTAGCGGGCGACGAAGGGGATCGACAGGATCGCGAACGCCGTGAAGATGCCGTAGGCCAGGCCGAGCGAGATGCCGGCCAGGCCGGGGAACGTCGTCGACACGATGAAGTTGGCAGCCCACTGAGCCGAGGCGGCGACGGCAAGTGCAGCGGCCCGAATGCGGTTGGGGAACATCTCGCCCAGGAGCACCCAGACGACCGGGCCCCAGGTGGCGGCGAAGAAGGCAACGTAGGCGTTGAACGCGATCATCGCGATGACGTCGGGACCGTCGGTGAGCACCGGCTGGCCGTCGGATCCGATAGGCGCCGTACCGAAGATGTAGGTCAGCGTGGCGAGGGTGACCACCATGCCCGCCGAGCCCACCAGCAGCAGCGGCTTGCGGCCCACTCGGTCGACCAGCGCAATGGCCACGATGGTGAACGCGACGTTGACGCCCGTGGTGATGAGCGAGGTCTCGAAGGCCTGGGACTCGGTGAAGCCAACGGCCTCCCAGATCGTGTTGGAGTAGTAGAAGACCGCGTTGATGCCGACGAACTGCTGGAAGGCACTGAGCAGGATGCCGATCCACACGATGGGCAGCAGGCCGAAGGACTTGCCGCGCAGGTCGGACATGCGCGGCTTGTGGTCGCCCTGGAGTGACGCCTGGATGTCGTTGACCATGGGCGTGACATCGACCGTGTAGATGGTCGACAGCACCTGCCCGGCCTCAGCGGTCTTGCCGATGGACACGAGGTAGCGAGGCGACTCGGGAATGCGCAGCACCAGCAGTCCGAAGACGATGGCGGGGACCAGCATGCTGAGGAACATCCACTGCCAGGCCTCGAGGCCGAGCAGCCACTCGTTGCGTGCGTTGCCGCCTGCCGCGTTGAGGACGAGGAAGTTGATCAGTCCGGTGGCGAAGATGCCGATGACGATGGCGAACTGCTGCAGCGATCCCATGCGGCCGCGGATCTGCGCGGGCGCGATCTCGGCGATGTACATGGGAGCCATGACGCTGGCGACGCCGATGCCGAATCCGCCGAGGAAGCGCCAGAAGCACAGGTCGTAGACACCGACCGGGAAGGCCTGGCCGATGGCGGCGACGAGGAAGAGCGCAGCGGCGACGAGCATGACCTTCTTGCGGCCGAAGCGATCGGCGAGCGAGCCGGTGAACCACGCCCCGATGGCCGATCCGATGAGAGCGATCGAGACGACGAAGCCGATACCGAAGCCGGAGAGTCCGAAGATGTCCTTGAGGGCCGTCGCTGCGCCGTTGATGACGGCCGAGTCGTAGCCGAAGAGGAAGCCGCCCAGGGCCGCGGTCGAAGCGAGACCGACGACCCTTCCGGTGCGGTAGTCCTTGCCTGCCGTCTGCGAAGCCGTTGCCATGTCGCCTCCCGGTGATCTGCCTCGAACGCTAGGGGGCTGGAGCGCAGAGCGCGGGGATTTCGGGAGGTTGCTAGACGCCGGTCTGGCGCAACGTGCTCCCGAGAGCCGGACGGGCACCGGGGATGACCTCGATGCGGTCGTGGACCCAGTCCTTCATCTCGGTGACATGGCTGATGACACCCACGGCGCGGCCCCGGGCACGCAGGGCGTCGAGTTGATCGAGGACGACGCTCAGGGTGTCGGCGTCGAGGGAGCCGAATCCCTCGTCGACGAAGAGCGTTTCGAGAGTGGCGCCGCCGCTTTCTTCGCGGACGACGTCGGCCAGACCCAGCGCGAGCGACAGGGAGGCGTAGAAGGTCTCGCCACCGGACAGCGTGGCCGGATCGCGTGTCTGCCCGCTCCACGCATCGACGATGTCGATGCCGAGGCCGGCCTGGGCATTGCCCGTCGCCGACTCATCGAGGGCGAAGGAGTACTTGCCGCTGCTCATGCGCTCAAGGTGGACCGAAGCCGCCTCCAGGACGGACAGGAACCGACGCTGCACGGCGTAGGCCTGCAGCGTGAGCTTGCGCACGTTGGCGTTGCTGCGAGCGGTGACGAGGGCGCCGAGTTCGATCGCCGCTTCGGTCGCGGTCGCCGTGGCGGCGGATGCTGCGACAGCCGCCAACCAGTCGGCGCGGTGAGCGGTGACCGCCGTCACGGCCTCCTGCACCCGCAGGGCCTGCTGCTGCGCCTCGCCGTGGACCGTCTCTACTGCCGTGAACGCCGTGGCTGCCTCGGCGGCCTCCCGCTGCGCCGCATCGGGGTCGGCATCGGCGGGCATCCCGGCAGCGGCCGCCCTCGCCTCGATCAGCCCGGTGATGTGCTGGACGTAGGCGTCGATGCGGGTGATCTCGGCGGACGCGGACTCGGCGTCGCCCAACTCCGTGCGGTGCCGCTCGCTCTCAAGTCGCTGTTGCTCGTCGAAAGAGTCAGCGGCCGTCGCGGCCGCGGTCGCTTGCGCGACGAGAGTCTCGATCGTGATCGTCATCTCGCGCTGGGCTTGCGCGAGTGCGGCCTGCTGATCGGTGAGAGTGGTCAACTCCTCGGCTGACGCGTGCGCGGCACTGGCGGCCGTCTGAGCAGCGGTCAATGCCGCGTCGACGACCTCGGGCGGTTCGTCGCCGGCGCCCGCCGTCGCGGCAGCGAGGTCGCGCTCGATCCCGGCCGTGCGGGCCTGGGCCTCGCGATGGGCCTCGGCTGCCGCGGCCTCGGCAGCGACGGCGTCGGCGACGGCCGCGTCAGCGCGCGCGACGTCGTCGTCGCCGATGAGGTCGCCGTCGGGATTGTCGGCGGGCCGGGGATGCTCGACTGCCCCGCACACCGGGCAGGCCTGCCCGTCGACGAGCAGGGTGGCCAGGTGCGCGGCCCGCTGATCGAGTTGCCGGCGCAGGAGATCGGCAGCGGCGGTGCGTGCCGCGTGAAGTCGGTCGCGAGACTCCTGAAGTGATGTCGCGGCACGCGCCTCGTCGGCACGGGCCGTCTGCAGGCTCGCGGTGAGTGCGGTGCGCTGACGCAGCAGGTCGCTCACGTGCTCGAGGCGCTTGACCTCGGCGTCGAGCGCGGGTGCGGACGTGGCGGCGGCCCGCGCCTCGGCCAGGCGAACGTCGAGCGCCCGCTGCTCCTCGGGAAGGCGCTGGGCCTGGGCGCGGGCCTGAGCTAGTGCTTGAGCACGCTCATCGGCGACGCTGCGCAGGCGCACGCCTTCGGCCTGACGCGCCGCACCCTCCACCTCCCACTGCGCCAGTGGCTCCAGGCGAGTGCGCCGCGCGATGAGCTCGGCGGTGCGATCACGCAGCGCTGCGTCATCGAGGGTCGCGTCGTGCGGATCGAGGGCCGCCGCCGCGCGGGCGACGGCTGCGCGTGCGTCGCTTGCCTTGCGCGTGGCCTCAAGCCGCTGACGCGCGGCCAGGTCGGCGGCGCGTGCCGACTCGAGGGGCCCGGCGAGCTCTGCCAGGCGCGCATTGGCCGCCTCGGACTGCGCGTGGAGAGCGGCGACCAGGTCGTCGGGCACGACTTCGGCGACTGCCTCGGAGCCCAGCACCTCGCCCGCGCGGTCGCGCAGGATCGCCAGGGTGCGCTCGACCCGCGCGGTCGCATCACCGCGCGTCTTGAGGGCTTCGTCGGCCGCGCGCTTGAGCTCGTCCTGCACGCGTTCGAGGACACGATCGTCGATCAGGCTGGCCAGTGTGCGGTAGCGGTCGGCGGGCTTGGCGCGCAAGAGCGCATCGAACTCGCCCTGGGGCAGCACCACGAGTCGACGGAACTGCTCGACGCTGAGGCCTAGGTGCTGCTGCAGGTAGACGCCGATCTCCTTGGCCTCGCGCATGGGTGGGGTCGCGTCGTCGTGGACCACGAGTGTCTGGCGTGCACGCTCGGACGTGGTGCCGGAGCCGCGTGCCTTCAGTCGCTCGTAGGCCGGATTGCGCGTGATGGTGTGGCGAACCCCGCCGATGCTGAAGGTGAGAGCGACCTCGGTGGGCTCATCGGCGCCGCACAGATGGCTGCGCAGGCGCCCCGAGTCGGACTCCGCGCCGGACAGCGAGCCGTAGAGCGCGAAGACGATGGCGTCGATGATCGTGGTCTTGCCGGACCCCGTGGGACCTTCGATGAGGAAGAGACCCGAGGCGGTGAGGGCATCGAAGTCGATGGCTTGTCGGCTGCGAAACGGGCCGATGCCGCACAACTCGAGTGAGTGCAGCCTCACGTCGACACGCCCCCGATACGCACGCGCTCGACAGCCTCGCGTAGGAGTTGCCGCTCGATGTCGTCAGGTGGCGTGGATGAGACGTGCTCGACGAACGCTTCCGCAATGGCCAGGGGATCGGTCACGGGGACACCGTTGGCGTCGACGGCGATGACAGCGGCGGGCGCCTCGCGCTCGAAGGTCAGTTCGACGGTATGCGGGAGCAGTGCCCGCAGGCGGCCCATGGGGTCGTCGGGTCGACGTGCGTCGGTCAGTCGCACCCGCACCCAGTGATCGGCATAGGACGCGGTGGCGGGATCGTCGAGGATTGACTCGAGGGTGCCCGTGAGCGTGATGAGAGATCGCGGCACCGGAGTGGGTACGAGTGTGATGGTGATCGGTCCCTGCGCGGGGATGTCGAGGACGGTGACCGACTTCACGTGTGTCTGCTCGGAGAACGAGAAGGCGATGGGCGATCCGCTATAGCGAACGCCTGGATCGGCCACGGCCTGGGCACCGTGGAGATGGCCCAGGGCGACGTAGTCGATGCCGTCGAACACGGCCGCGGGGGCGTCGCCGATGCCTCCCACGCGCAGGTCTCGCTCGGAATCGCTGACGACTGAGTGGCCACCCCCGGTGATGAACGCGTGCGCGGCCACCAGGGAACGCACGCCCTCGCGCACCGCGAGATCGTCGCGCACGCGGTCCATGGCGGCCTTCAGTACGCCCGTATGGGACCTATCGGCATCGAGCTCCTCGCGATGGAGGTCGGGTTCGAGGTAGGGAAGGCCGTAGACGGCGACGGTGACGCCGTCGATGCCGGTGACGAGCAGCGGGTCGGCGATGGTCGAGAGTTGCGTGCGCAGGTGGAGACCGGCATTGGCGAGCAGCTCGCCGGCAAATCCGAGTCGCGTGGGCGAGTCGTGGTTGCCTGAGGTGACGAGCACCGGGCAGGTGCGGGTGAGACGCACGACGGCGTCTTCCCAGACTGCCACTGAGGCCAGTGAGGGGACCGCGCGGTCGTAGACATCGCCGGCGACGACGACGAGCTCGACACCTTCGGTCTCGACGTAGCCCACCAGCCAGTCGATGAATGCGCGATGGTGATCGAGGATGTCGACACCGTGGAAACTGCGACCGAGGTGCCAGTCGGAAGTGTGGAGTACGCGCATTCGGGCAGGCTAACGCGACGCCCTGACAGCGGCGGTGGACCACGCGGATCGCCCGGCTAGCCTCACGGCATGGCGACGTTCCGCGAACTCACGACCCTCGACGGCCAGACCTGGCACCTGCCCGACGGCTGGACGCAGGGGCGTGGTGCGTGGGGCGGCCTCCTTGTTGGCACGGCGGTACGCGCGGCCACGGAGTTCGACGTACGCGCGGGTGAGGAGTCGTCTCCGCGAACCGTGCGCGAGGTCTCGATCGACATGCTCGGGCCGGTCCCCGCAGGAGATGTCCCGGTGCGCGTGACCGCGTTGCGCCAGGGATCGGGCACGTCGGCCTGGCGAGTGGAGTTCCTCGGCGAGACCGACGTGCTCGCGTCGGCATCGGTTGTCCTCGGGCAGCCGCGTGCTACCGATGTCGATGCCCAGCGTGATGCGCGCCTGACCATGCCGGAGTCGCCGCCCTGGCGAGATGTCGCGCTCGTGCCGCTCGGTCCGCCGATGGCACCGGTGTTCACGCAACACCTCGAGTTCCGTCCGCTCTCGGGCTTTCCGTACCAGGGGCAGGGCAGCGACGTGCTGTCCTGGGTGCGATTCCCCGACGGTGAGGCGTGCGATGCGGCACTGGCGCTCGGCATGGTCGATGCCCTGTGGCCCGCGGTGCTCACGACGTTCACCGAGGTCCGTCCAGTCGCCACGCTGACCTTCGCCGCGAGCCTCCTGGTCGATCCGTCGACGCTCGACCCGGATGCGCCCCTGTTGCACCACGGTCGCTTGGTCGCCGTGCGCGATGGCTACGCCACCGAGACGCGCGAGCTATGGACACCCGACGGACGGCTCGCCGTGCTCAACACCCAGGTGATGGCGATCATCCGCTAGCGCGCCGCTCACTGCCTGACAGGATGGCCGCATGGCCGAGTCGTCCCAGGGTCCTCTCGCGGGCTGCCGTTTCGTCGAGATGGCGGGAATCGGCCCCGCGCCGTTCGCGGCGATGGTGCTCGCCGACCTCGGTGCCGAGGGGATCCGTGTCGAGTCACCGCGTCCCGGACTCACGCTGGGCGATCCCGCGCGCGACATCACGCGTCGCGGACGCGCGGGAGTCGTCGTCGACGTTCGCCAGGACGCCGGTCGCGAACTCGTGCTCGACCTGGTGGCGCAATCGCACATCCTCATCGAGGGCTTCCGGCCCGGCGTCATGGAGCGTCTCGGCCTGTCACCCGACGCGTGCCTGGCGCGCCGACCCTCTCTCGTCTACGGGCGCATGACGGGCTGGGGTCAGGAGGGCCCCTGGGCGCGAACGGCGGGGCACGACATCGACTACATCGCGCTGGCCGGCGTGCTCGCGCACATCGCGCGTCGCGATCAGCCGCCCACGCCGCCCCTCAATCTCGTCGGCGACTACGGCGGTGGCGCCATGCTGCTGCTGGTCGGCGTGCTGTCGGCGCTCTGGCACGCCGAGCGGACCGGCGAGGGCCAGGTCGTCGACGCGGCGATGGTCGATGGTGCTGCCCTGCTCATGTCGCTCTTCCACGCCATGTCGGCGACCGGCCTGTGGCGGGAGGAGGCCGGGGTCAACCTCCTCGACTCCGGTGCTCCCTTCTACGACGCCTACCGCACGTCCGATGGCAAGTGGCTGGCGGTCGGGTGCATCGAGCCGCAGTTCTACTCCGAGTGGTTGCGCATCGCCGGCCTCGAAGCCGACGACCTGCCGGCGCAATACGACGTGTCGGCATGGCCGACGTTGCGTGAGCGTTTCGCCGAAGTCGTTGCCACGCGCACACGAGACGAGTGGGCCGCCCTCGCCGACGGCACCGATGCGTGCATCGCGCCCGTGCTCACCATGGCCGAGGCGCCGCATCATCCGCACCTCGCGGCACGCGGCACCTTCGTAGAGATCGACGGCGTGATGCAGCCCGCCCCGGCGCCGCGCTTCTCTCGCACGCCAGCGGGAGAGCCCGGCGCGGTGGTCGCGTCAGACGCGGCCGCCCTCCGAGGCTGGGGTATCGACGAGGCGCGCATCAGCACGCTGGCAGCCGAGGGCGTCGTCGGCTAGGTGGTCGGCCAGGCATCGAGCCGGGCCAGGAGCACGGACATGTCGGAGGCGATGCGCTGAGCGCACTCGACGAAGTCGTCGATGTCGCCTCCGGCCGGATCATCGACCTCCGGCAGGTCTCGCACGGCGTCGAGGCTGAGGTCGGGCAGTGGCCACGCGTCATGCATCAAGAGCCGGGGCAGCGTGGTCGCGTACGGCGCCGCCTCGGGGAACCGTGCACGGATGTAGGAGACGTGATCGCGTTCGAACGCGATGGCGAGGTCGATGTCCTGCAGGTGCTCGGCGGTGAGCGTGCGGCTGCGGTGCCCCGGCGCACCAACGTTGACGCTTTCCAGTGCAGCGAGAGTCCGGCGACTCGACGGCAGCCCGGGGATGGCCCAGGTGCCCGCGGAATAGACCGGCCAGTCGGGCCGGTCACGACGCACGAGCGCCTCCGCGATGACCGAACGCGTCGCATTGCCCGTGCAGACGAAGAGCAGGCGGGGGGCGGTCACACCCCGTCCTACCACGGACGACCCCGATCGCTAGCCTCCCCGTGCGGCGTCGTGCCGACCGAAGGGAGTCACCATGGCGGGGATCTGCGAGGGGCGCGTCGTTGTCATCACCGGCGCGGGCCGCGGCATCGGGCGCGAGCACGCCCTGGCCTTCGCCCGGGAGGGCGCCAAGGTCGTGGTCAACGACCTCGGTGGCTCCGTCGACGGTGACGGGGCGGATGCCGGCCCAGCGCAGCAGGTCGTCGACGAGATCCGCGCCATGGGCGGCGAGGCCATCGCCACCACCGACAGCGTCACCGACTACGCCGCCGCTGGCCGCATCGTGCAAGCGGCCATCGACACCTTCGGCGGCCTCGATGTCGTGGTCAACAATGCGGGCATCCTGCGCGACCGAATGTTCGTCAACATGACCGAGGATGAGTTCGACTCGGTGCTCGCGGTGCACCTGCGCGGCACCTTTGCGGTCACGCGCCATGCCGTCGACTACTGGCGTGCCCGTGCCAAGGCGGGCGAGACCAACGACGCGCGCGTTATCTCGACGTCATCGCCGTCGGGCATCTTCGGCAATATTGGCCAGGCCAACTACGGCGCGGCCAAGGCGGGCATCGCCGCCATGACGATCATCCTGGCCGATGAACTCGGACGGCTCGGCGTCACCGCCAACGCCATCGCTCCCGTCGCGCTCACGCGCATGACCGAGGGTCTCGGGCTGGTGGCCGAAACCGAGGGCGCTGCGGGCGGCTTCTCGGCGATGGACCCGGCCAATATCTCCCCGCTCGTGGTCTGGCTGGGCAGTCCGCTGTCGGCCGGGGTCACCGGGCGCGTGTTCACCGTCGTGGGCGGCGAGATCGGCGTCGCCGAGCCGTGGGTCAAGGGTCCGGTCGCGACGAAGGACGGTCGGTGGGATCCGGCGGAGCTCACCGACGTCGTTCCCGGGCTCGTGGCGCGCGCCCGCGGCAACTCCGACATGGGCGGCAACCCGCGGGGTTAGAGCTCGATTCGCTCGGCTCGTCTGAGCACGCGCTCGACGTACTGCTCGGTTTCGGGAAATGGCGGTACGCCCTGGTAGCGCACGACCTGGTTGAACCCGGCGTTGTAGGCGGCCAGGATGTTGCGCAGTTCGTCGCCGGGCACATCCTCGACGAGTTTGCGGTTCATGCAGTTGAGTTCGGCTGCCGAGTGGATCGCGTCGATCGGGTTCCAGACGTCGATGATGCCGTCGCCATCGCCATCGACACCGTGGGCCTCCCAGACCTCGGGCATGAACTGCGCGATTCCCTGCGCGCCCGCGGGGCTGACGGCGCGCGGATCCCAGGAGCTTTCGGACGCCAACTGGGCGGCGAGCACGCGGGCCGGGACGGCCTTGCAGCGCTTGGCCGCCTCCTTGATAACGGGGCGGTACTGCTCGGGAACGACGATCGCCTGGGCATCGCGCCACCGATCGAGCCCGCCGAGGGCGAGGAAGCCGCCCACGGCCGCGAGTCCCAGGACCACGACCGCGGCAGCCACGATGGCGATGATTCGCCCGGTACGGCCCACGAATCCACGGTAACCCGGCGAGCCAGACGGAGGCGGCTCAGCCGACCCGCGGGGCCCGATCGATGAGGCGCCTAGCCGCCGGTGTCGGTGACCTCGTGCAGTGCTGCGGCCAGCGATCCCACGAGCAGATCGGTATCGGTGACCGCGGCCGGATCCATCGTGATGCCGAAGTACGCCGATCCGTCGTAGGTCATGAGTGCGACGTTGAGCGAGGCGCCACCCTTGGGAGCGAAGGGCACGATCCGCGAGACCTTGGCGCCGGCGACATACACCGGGAACGGCGGACCCGGCACGTTGGTCGCCGCGATGTCGGTGCCCTTCATCAATCCGCCGGCGATCAGCGTGGCGACGGGATTGGGCAGGGTGCACAGCAGTCGGTAGACGATCGTCGAGACCGGCAGGGCGGGCTCGGTGCGTGCAGCCAGCAGCACGGGGTGCAAATCACGCATCGTGTCGGCTGGAGTGCGGCCGCCGAGCGGGAGGGCGAAGCGCGCGGGTACCCAGGCATTGCCGCGCACGGGTGCGTCATCGCTCTTGCGCATGTTGACCGGCATGTTCACGCGCAGTGCGTCGACCTCGGCCCCCAGTGCGGAGTGGTAGCTACGCAGGCCGCGCGCGACGATGGCCATGAAGGCGTCATTGAGGGTGCCATCGACGCTCTTACCCGCTGCTTTCAGTGCGGCGAGCGGGGTGTGCAGAAGCGCGCAGCGGACGTCGAGCGAGCGATCGGTCATGATCGGGCTGAGGGGAGTACTCGCCGGTGCCAGCAACCGGCTGGCCGACAGGGCAAATTCACTTGTCGCCTGCAAAGAGCCCGCGGGATCCGACGCTGCGCGGCGTACGAGATCGATGCCGCTGCCAACGGCCGACTGCAGGAGTCCGCGCGACTCCTTCACTTCGTAGTCGATGCCAGCGGAGAGTCTTTGCAGCGGATCGAGGGATGGACGCGGAGTGGGCGCGTCGGGCATGGGCCCGAGGTCGGCTCCTTCGGGCGCGAGGTCGAACATCGTTGCGGCGAGCATCATCCCGCCGACGCCGTCAGTGATCGCGTGATGGAGCTTCATGATGATGGCGGCGCCGCCGTCGGCCAGTCCCGTGGCCACCGTCGTCTCCCACAGGGGGCGATCGCGATCGAAGTCCTGTTCCGCCGCGATCTCGGCCAGGCGAAGCACTCCCGGCATCCCGTTCTGACCGGCGGGCAGTGCGATCCAGCGCAGGTGGTAGTCGAGGTCGAAGTGCGGATCGGTCTCCCAGCGCGGCGGGATCAGTGACACGGGATTGCCGATGACGCGTTGGCGCAGTTGGGGAACCACGCGCGTGAGGCGCTCGACCCGCTCGACGAGCCGCGCCCGGTCGGGCTCGGTCTCGAGAGTGACGAGCGCGACGATGACCGAGCGGAGCAGAGGGTCGTCTTCGATGCCCCACATCACCGCATCGAAGGCGCCCATGCGGTCAGCATCGGCGTCGCTCATCGGGCACCTCCTCGCTCGTTCCCGACCGTAGTGCGCGCATCCCAGCTATGCGGGGCATACGGTGATTCCATGACCGTGCAGCGCCCGGAGGACTCGGCGAAGCCGAGCTCGAAGGAGACGTCGGCCGTCGATCTCGGACGCGCAGAACTCGAGACCCTCTTCGCCCAGCGCCTCTCGGAGGCCTTCGCCGCCCTGGGTTGCTTCAATCTCGCGGTCTTCGGCAAGACCGGCGTGGGCAAGTCGACGCTCGTCAACGCCATCTTCGGCACCGAGGTGGCCGAGACCGGTCTCGGCAAGCCGGTCACCCGCGGCCTCGTCTACTACCGGCATCCGGGCGGCCTGCTCGGCCTCTACGACTCGGAAGGCTTCGAGACGGGCACGTCGGGCGACGAGATCCTTGCCGGGCTGCGGACCTTCGTCTCCGATTCGCGGGCGCTGCCCATCGACCAGCAGATCCACGCCGCGTGGTACCTCGTGCGGTGGTCGGACCGGCGATTCGAGGATCGTCAGGCGGACTTCGTCCGCGCACTCGCCGAGATCGGCGTACCCGTCATGCTCGTCATCACGCAGGTGCCCAGTCGCGAGGGCGTGCCTCATCCCGAGGCCGTCGAACTCGCGAACTACATCCAGTCTCTGGGACTGCCCTTGCGACCCGATGGTCGCGCCTACCTCACCAATGCACTCGCCGACCCCTTCACCGGCTCACCGGTGTTCGGTCTCCAAGAACTCCTCGACGCGACCTATCTCGTCGTTCCCGAAGTCGCCACGGCCGCGTTGACCGCCGCCCAGATCCTCGACCTGGAGCGGAAAAGACAGGCGGCGCGCAAGGTCATCAACCAGTCGGTGGCCCTGGCAGCGGGTGTCGGAGCGACTCCCATTCCCTTCTCCGACGCTGCCCTCCTGGTTCCCACGCAAGTCACGATGATCGCGCGGGTCACGGCGTCCTACGGCCTGCCTGCCGATCGATCACGCGCCCTGGCCGCCGCCGGTGCCGTGGTGCTCACCGGCGGGGCGACGATGGCCGGCCGCTACATCGCCACCAGCCTGCTCAAGGCCATTCCCGGCGGGCAGATCGCCACATCGGCGATCTCCGCCACCGTGGCCGGCAGCCTGACCCGTGCCGTGGGCGAGGCATGGGCCCGGGTGTGCGAATACGCCCTCGGCCTGCCCCCCGACGAGCGCGATCGATTCCTGGCCGGATCCGGAGTCACCGAGCTGTTCATGACCTACTTCAAGGGCAAGGGCCGGAGGTAGGAGCGGCCTGACCATCCGGCAGCGCTCCGCCGTGGCTGTTGCTACGGTCATGGCGTCGGGAGGAGCCCCCATGCGCAAGTCACTGCTCGTGCTGGCCGCCGTGGCCGGAGCCGCGGCGGGCGTCGCCGCCTGGAAGCGCTACAAGGACATCTCGCCGGTTGCCGAGCGCGCCGATGCGTGGGCCGATGCGGTCTCGACGTTTGCCGACCGCACGTCGGGCGGCGTAGCGACGGCCGCCTCGACCACGGCCGGCCTGGCCGACAAGGCGGCGCGCGGGGTGTCGGATGCGGCATACACGTCGGGGATCGTGCCGCCCAAGGTCGCCGACACCGTGACTGGCGCTGCGGCGACCGCTGGTGCCGTTGTCTCGCAGGCCGCCCAGACGACCCAGGCCGCCGCCGCGAATGCCGCGCAGGCGACCCAGAGCGTGGCCGCCGAAGCAGCTGAGGCTGCCAAGGGCGCGGCTGACGCGGCCGCCGAGGAAGTGCGGGCCACCGACGACGCCGAGGCGCCCGAGGCGCCCCCGAAGCCCGCGAAGAAGAAGGCCGCCAAGAAGGACTCGTCGGCCAAGGCCTCGGGTGACAAGCCCGCCAAGAAAGCGGCGAAGAAGGCGGCCTCGGGGGACTCCCCGGCCTCGTAGGCTCCCTCGCGGGAAGGAAACTGAACTCGCGAGCGTTACGTCCACCTGGTAACCAAGAACCAGGAGGCATCATGCGCGATCCCGCCGATCTCGTGACATGGCATGGCGACCCCGCTCCCGTGGAGGGGCGTCGCGTCCTCGTGCATGCCTTCACTGGCTTCCTCGATGCTGCGGGATCCACCGCCATGGCGGCCAACCTGCTCCAGGCGCGCGAGCCTCGACTGCTCGCGACCTTCGATCCCGATGAGGTCCTCGACTACCGTGCGCGCCGACCCGTGCTGACCTATGTCACCGATCACTTCGCGGCCGTCGACATGCCCCAGATCGCGCTCCACGAGGTCAGTGACGATGCGGGTACGCCGTTCCTGCTGCTGACCGGACCCGAGCCCGATTACCAATGGCAGCGATTCTCCGCGGCGATCCTCGACATCGTCCGCCGCACCGGCACCGAGCTCACGGTTGGACTGTCGGCGATCCCGTGGCCAGCTCCGCACACGCGGCCGCTCGGCGTGACCGTGCACGGCAACGTGCCCTCGCTCGTGTCCAATCCCCACCCGATGCCCGGCAACATCCAGGTGCCCGGCCACATCGGCGGCCTGCTCGAGTTGAGCCTCGGGCAGGC
>NBNH01000179.1 GCA_004379115.1 Actinomycetales bacterium mxb001 | reverse complement strand
ATCTAGTAAAGAGTTAGAAATTGAAAGAAAAGCTCTTTGTTTACCGTCTATTTCTACAACTGTTCCAGAGATTCCAGAAAAATTCTTTGCTCCTACATCTGTAGGGTCTTTGATCTCAAAAGGAGACCCATCATAAGTTAAAAGCCAACTCCAGTTATAATCTCCTGAATTAGTTATCCCTGGAGAAGTAGCTCTTCCAAAAGCACCTGTAAAGCCCCCAGAGACATATTCCCCATCCTTTAGTACATGGTTAATACCTGTACTAAACTCATCTATTTGAAGATTATTAAACTGATAAACACCAGCGGACTGTGTCTTACTAGTATCTTCTATAGTAAACAGTTGACTTACTAGAGAGTCTAGAGGTTCTTCAGGGACTAAAGGAGCGGGTGGTTGAGGTATTTGGGGTGTTTGAGATGTTACATCTGTTTTAAGTATAGGCTCGGTTGTTGAACTTGTGATAGTTTGTTTAGACGCACCGTCTTTAGAATCTGGAGTATTCTTTATTTCAAGTGGGTTAGAAGCCGTTGAAGGAGCGGGTGGTTCTAGTTGCCTAAAAAGGTCATTACCCTCTTCTATGTTAAGTATAGGCCCGGGTGTTTCAGAAGGTTGTTCAGGTTCTAGTTTATAAAAACTATCTGCATGGAGGTTCTTACCTATAAAAGAAATAAGATCTTTAGCAAACGTTTTAACTGGGGATATAACCAAGCCCACATTATTTTTTAAAGAATCATAATAACTACTCATAGATAAATTATGAATCCAGCTAATATTACCGAGTTTTAGTTTATTACTGTGTTCAAATGATAAGTTATTAAGTTCTTGTACCCCTGTTCCTTCTTTTAAAACAAGAATAGTATCATTAGAAGGGGTTGGGTTTTTAGTAGAAGGGGGAGTTGTGGAAGAGGAAGAGGGGGTACTATCGACAGTTTTAAAATCTTTAGCGGCGCTAAATTTAGACCATTGCTTTCTATTTTTAGACTCTACACCACTTTCTTTTATAAGAGCGTCCATAACAGATTTATCAGTACCTTCAGCATAAAATACTTTAGATACATTAGCCTTGTGTTTTGAGTCGTAGTAAGTGACAGATAAAACGCTATAATTATTATCAACATCTACATAACCTCTAGTAACTAAATCTTTCTTATCCAGGTCGTGTGAAAAAGTAAGATTAAGGGATAGTTTGTCATATTCAGCCCCATCAAATTGGTATTTAGATGTAAGCTTTTTATAAACCTCGTCATTAGAATTAACAGTAGATGAAAGAATAGTACCTGGTCTTTTAGTAGGGTCAGTTTCTAAATACTTAATTTTTAACTTGTTGTCTTCAACTGAAACTTTAGCAGTAGTAGACCCAACTTTAGACTCTGGATCAGTACCTGAATGAGTACCTGAAGGGGGAACTAAAGAAGTAGTAGACTCCACTTTAGACTCCACTTTAGACTCCACTTTAGACTCCACTTTAGACCATACTTTAGACCATACTTTAGAGCGTACTTTAGAGCGTACTTTAGAGCGTACTTTAGACCCTACTTTAGAGCGCAATTTAGAGCGTACTCCAGATTCCACGTCAGGGTCTACGTCTGGGTCTACTCCAGAGCGTACTCCAGATTCCACGTCTGGGTCTACTCCAGAGCGTACTCCAGAGCGTACTCCAGATTCCACGTCTGGGTCTACTTCAGAGCGTACTCCAGAGCGTACTCCAGATTCCACGTCTGGGTCTACTCCAGAGCCTACTCCAGAGCGTACTCCAGATTCCACGTCTGGGTCTACTCCAGAGCCTACTCCAGAGCCTACTCCAGAGCGTATTCCAGAGCGTACTTCAGATTCCACGTCTGGGTCTACTCCAGAGCTTGTAGCAAAAGAGGAAGCGGAAGCGGAAGCAGTCCAGTGGCGGAAACCTACAAATAAATTTAAAGCTGTACTAGCCAAGAAAGCGGTGTTAAGCAGTCCTAAAACAGTATCTTTAGTATAAGTAGTTGGGGTATTAGGGTTATTAATATCAGCATTAGCTTTAGGGATGAGATTAAAGAAAGGGGCTAAACTTTTAGAAATGTTATAAACAAAATTGTTTTGATTTTTAGTATTTAAGTTTCTAGATTCGTAGTAAGCGGCATCTCCAGCGGCCGTACCGACATATTGTCCAGTAAAATAACCGATTACGGAAGATAATAGCCAAGCCGCAGCCATAGTTTTTATGTTACCGCCGCCAATTTTACCTTTAGAGAATCCACCACCTAAGATACTAAAAGCTAAAGAGCCAGAAGCTGCGCTAACAGCGTTAGCGTAATCAGCTCTATAGTTTACTCTATCTTTTTTAGATTTATCTAACTGCTTAATACGTTCTACATTGCTAGAAAGGATTTGGTAGTCTATTAAAGCAAGAGTAGCGGGGTTACCCATAAATTTAACTAAGTTACCGGTAAACTTAAATACTCTAGAAGCGTAACCAGAAACGTTAGTTTTTAGGTCTTTTAGACTAGTAAGCCATCTAGAAGAGGTACTGGAAGTAGTAGAAGTGGTAGGAGCAGAAGAGAGTGAAGTAGATGCTGTAGAAAGGAGTTTAGTTAAACGGGGTAAAGTGCGATAAGCGCCCAGGGTAATAGCAAAGCCGATAGCAGAGGAAGTTAAAACTTGTTCTGTTTCGTTTAATTGGGGTAGAATACTTTTAACAGGAAAACGAACTAAACCTGTTACTAAAGAGGAGCTGAGTAAAAATAGGCCGGCTTTTCCTACAGGGGAAATATTTTTCTGCAACGCTTTAAGCCCATAGTAAGCTCCAACATAAGACATAACACCAGAACCCACTGCTCCTATTAAAGGAACTGTTTTATCAGCATTTTTATTAGAATTAAGGCTATTGTAAGTAAAATAACCAACACTTAAACCAAGTACAGCTAATGGGATATGTTTAGCGATAGAGGGGCTAATAGAAATAGGAGATTTAAAGGTGTTTAGAGAGGATAGTATTAAAGGTACGCCAGCGGAAGCTGTTAAAATACCGCCAGCAATTTGAAGAGTAGATTTAATAGTTTTACTATTTTTATCATTATCGTTTACAAAGGAGCTACCGGCGAGCATAGAGATGCCGAGGAATAAACCTACACCTTGTAAGTATGGATTTTTTACAGTTTTGATTAAATTACCAAAGGTGTTAGAAGAGGAAGGTACTTGAGGTTTTAGAGCGTTGTTACGAAGATATTTACTTAATTGATGTAAACCTATTGTTAGTGTTGAGCCGCCTAGTATACTAATACCTAATTGAGTTAAAGGATTCATATTAGGTTGGTAGTATTCGAGGCCTCCAAGGATTAAAGTAGTAAGAGAAGAACCTTTAACAATAGGAGATAATTGGTTAGTAACCCAGGTTACGCCTTTTTGGGTATAAAGCTTTCTATAGATATCAGCTATAAAAGAGGTAGCGGGACCAAAAATGTATTTAGAAGAGAGACTAAAAGCTTTACTAACAGATTTATTGATAAAGCTAAAGATATTGTTATTAAGTAAAAAACCAGCTTTAAGGGCGTTAGAAGAAGAGGAAGAGATAAAACCGATATGAGGGGAGCGGGGTAAATTCCTGCGGCGATACTCCGAGGAGCCATAAGAGTAGAAATCAGATTCTGAAGCGCGGAGGCCGATAGCAATGCGAAGGATATCAGAGATAGCGGGTGGATCAGCAAATTTAGTAAAAAGACGGGAGCCACCGCCGGAGAGGTAAGCGTTATCAATAAAAGGAATATCAGTGTAAGTAGAGCCTTGAAGGTAGGGGTGAACAAGGTGGTCAATATTAGGTTTATAGGAAGCTGCGCGTTGTAGGTTTTGCTGTTTAGTACTAGCTATATGTTGGAGTAATTCATCGTAAGAAAGGATTTCTTGTCTACCTTTAGCGAAAGCATAAGTTTTAGGAGCCTTACTCATTCTAAAGAAATCATATCGTTGAGGTGTTTCTGGTAGAACAAAAGAAAGACCCATCTGAACGTTAGGATTTTCAGAAACAAAAGAAGAGGAGTAGATATTGTTAAGTAGAGAGTCACCTAAAGAAAAAGGAAGGCGTAATAGATCGCCTACTACAGGTATATTAGGGATATTATAGAGAAGGTTAGCGGTGCCATAGCGTATAGGGTCAAATACCGCCTCATCTACAGCTCTCATAGTAGATAAAGCAGAGAGAGTAAAGCGTTTATTATTAAAAGCGGAGTCTAGAGAAGTAGCGCCCCAGATACCAAAACCTAAAAGGAGCATAGCGGGTAAAGCGCTGACACCAAGGCTATTAATAACTAACATACTAGCAACAGCAGCGCCGGTAGTTAACAGACCAGAAGCAGCGGCGTAAGCGCCCTGATATTTTTGTAAAGGATGAGTAGCCGACGCGGCTAAACTTAAACCCGAAATAACTTCATAAGGTCCATGTAAATCTTGAAACTTACTTAATAAACTAAAAGCCCCTTGAGTTGATTGTAGGGCTAAACCAGTAATACCTCTTTTTCTTATAATGTCATTAATATTTCTTACTGAAGTAGATGATGTAGCTGGAGCGGCTGATGTAGTTGACGTTAAACTTGTAGTATGCACATTTGGTTTAGATATTGGTGGTAAATGTGCTTGACTATATATATCTTTATGTAGGTCTATTAACGCTTCCCCTAAAGCTCTTTTAATTCGGGGGTCTGATACTTCTTCTAATTGAGTACTTTCTATAATAGAGGTTAATTCAGTTAGTATATTATCCGCTTTATTTAATAGCTTATCTTTGACTTCATCTGTTATTTGCAAAACCTCTGATACTTTTAATGATTTAGATGGGCCTGTATGAATATCAGTATCTAGAAAACCTTCTAGTCTGCTTTTTAACTTATCCTTTAACTTAAGTGTTTTAGAGTCTATATCGGCTTTAATAGTGGTCTTAGCAGTTGGGTCTGTGGTAGCACTAAGGTCATTTTTTAGCTTTGAAATTTCGCGTATATCAGCTGTTATTTCATTATCAATAAAGTTTGTGTCAAACAACGTACTATGGGCTGCTTGTATATCAGAGGTCAAACGGGTAGAATTAATTACCTCGTTAATAGCCTCGTTTATAGGGGTGTCGTTAAATTTTAACTTTTTAGTAGAGGAATCATAATCAAAAGGTGCTTTACTAACGCGTTCTAAACTAGTCCGAACGGTTTCTAATTCATTTTTTGAAGACTTAAGTATATTACCAGTTTGAACAGCATATAAAGAAGTAAGAAGTTGTGAACCAACGGAGATAATACTGCCTAGAGCGAAAGTAGCTAAGGGGACAGCTTGGAGAGCTAAAGCGATGCCACTAGCAGGGGTACTATTACCAGAAATAGAGCTAGCAATATCTTTAAAGTTATCGACAAAGTAGCCGATAAAAGGTATTTGGCTACTCATTTCCTTATATTGTTCCATAGCTATATCTTCTAGCCCTACAAAAGTAGAAGACTTAGAAGTAAAGCCTTTTAATAGTCTAGTAATTCTAGTAGAGAGGTCAAGAGAGGAATCTGAAGCGTTAGAGTATACAGTAGCAAACATATCTGGAAGAGAGTCCAGAGGGGTGTATGTAATAGGGATACGGGTTTTAGAGCGGTTAATTCTACCAGAGGCGTAAAGTTCTTTAAGTAAGGTATATGCTAGTTCAATAGGCCTTTGTTGTTTAAGATGCTGCAATTGATACTCACGTGTAGCAATAGCAAGTTGAAAAGCCTCGCTACGGTTTCTAATTAAAGAGTATTCACTTTGGGATATATAGCGGCTAATTTTAGCAAAATCTTTTCTAGGGTAAGCAAAGAGGCTGTTAAAGACTTGAGAAGAGGTTTTATCTTTAGAGCCAGATAAGTCTAGCATAGCTTTAAGTTGCATAGAGAAATCAGCGCTAGCCAGACGAGCTGCGAGAGTTATTTTAGAGCCACTAATATCAGCGGATGAGGCTTGGTTTTGGGCATACTCTCTATATTTATTAGGTTGAGTTTCGCTGATACCTAAAGGGCCGCCGAGGGATAAGAAAGCGTTAGGGTCATCTCTATAGAATAGATTTTGAACACCAAAGATACCAGTAACAGAGCGGGCGAGGAAGTCAGCATAAGAGACAGCGCCCTCAAAGATATTAGAAGGGCGATAACGGACAAGATTAGAGTTATCACCTTGAAGAATGCGTTCTACCTCAGAAAGCTGTTTAGATTGAGAATCAGAAATAATATCAAGGAATCCAATTTTTAGGTTACTAGCGTTGCTAATAAGGCCGGCAGCAACAAGAATAGAGCTTATAGAGAATATACGGCGAGCGGCTATATTTAACCTTAAGTTAGCAGTTCTTATTAAAGGAAGCTCAAAGTTAGCAGCTAATTTAGGGTCTATAGAGCTAATAGCAGCGTCATAAATCTGTTTTATTGCCCTTTGTTTATTAGATATAAAATCTGTACTAGAATCAAGAGGATTCATATCCGAAGCTTTACTAAAGACTTTAGCCTGGTGTAAACCAAAACCGTAAAGTAGTGTTATTGGGGCCACAGCAGAAAATCTATACAATTCAGCTTGTACAGGGTCCTTTATGTGAGATCCTATATGAGAGAAAGAACCTTCTGGTCCTGTAATACCAGATGCATAGATATAAGAAAGAATAAAAGGAGCCAATTTACGAGATGGAGAACCTAAACCTTTAATATTAGGATTACCAAGTAAAGAAGTACCGACCTTAAAGAAAGCATTAGGGAGAGCTACAGTTAATGCTTGACTATAGCCAACAAGGTTACGAGCTGTATCAAAAGCAAAAGCAGTAGTATATCTAAAAGCCCTATCAGAGGAGCTAACAGGTTTAGGTATTCTAGAAGCTAAGCTAGAGATATAAGAAGTAGCGCCCAAGAAGTTAATAGCAGAAGAAAATGTAGTATCTTTATCAACGGATATAAATTGTCCGGGGAAGGATAAAAGGGATAAAGAGAAGCTATTGTTAAGTTCTGATTTATATTGAGCAATACTATCCTTAGACCTAGATTTCCCAGACAAATAAGCTATATGAGAGAGGCGTTTATCAGCAACAGTATTACGTAAAGGTCTAAGGCTAATACTAAAAGGAGCGGTAGGAATAGAACCAGAGCCGAGGATAGGGACAAATTGGAAACCTAAACCATAGGTAAGGGCATTACCTTGTTTGTCGAGTTTACTAACTAAAGTAGCTTGAAATAGAGGGGTTGGGATTTGAGTAGAGAAAGTGTAGATATAAGAGGAACGTTTATCTCGGCCATAAGTTAAATTAAGGGCCCCTAAGCGTAAGACTTCCCTAGAAGCTATTTCATTAACAGTAGCTTTACCGGACTGTTGTTGTAGATTAGAAGAATATTTAATAACACTCATAACTTTTAGCCCGGCTGCCATTTCTTCCGAACTAGGCTTTTGACCCTCACCTCTATCAGCCCATTTAATAAAGTTAAGAGTTGAAGCAGTTAAATTAAATAAGGTTTGTGTGGCAATAAGAGCTGCTGAGCCCCCTATAAAAGCCCCCATATACCCAAACTTCAATCTAAGTCTTTGACCGCCTCCTCCAAATAGGTATTTAGCCACAGGAGAGTCTAAGTCTATTAAGTCAGTAGAAGGAGAAAAGGCTCGAGTTTTTAAATAGTCTTGTGCTTCTTTTAATAAAGATGTGTCTGCTGCACCAGTCAAGTCAGATAAATTTACATTAGCATAGCGGGACTCTAAAACCGTATTTAGACGAGAGATAACACTATGGGTAGATTGTCTAGAAGGTAGAGCGTAGCCGCCTGTAATAAAGCCAGAGAGTATAGCGGGGTACTTTATGTAGAAAGGTATTCCCCCAGTAAATTCTATTTGGCTAACACGTTTATCATCTTTAGTTCTTGTAAGAT
>NBNH01000178.1 GCA_004379115.1 Actinomycetales bacterium mxb001 | reverse complement strand
TGATAATACAAAGAAATTTAATGAAAATATACTAGAAGCTACTAGTTCTATTTTCAACATGAATACTAGCTTACAGGAAACAGCGACATTATTAGAAAAAGCTTCAAATATAAAAATAGATCCTTATTCAAGCGCTACCCCTGCTCCTTCTGTTGTTAGTGCAGCAGGTACTTTAGGAAGCACAAATACATGGGCAATGTACCATCCTACGGGAGGGAAAGGAACAACTAATTTAGCAGGACAGCTTTTTGGTGCTTCTCGTGATGGTGGAACGAGGCGACATCGAGGACACGACATTGCATTAGGAGAAGGAAATGACATTTTCGCAAGCGCTCTTGGTAAAGTTGAAAAAGTTGCGAATGAGGCAGGCTATGGCAATAAAATTGTAATTTATCATCAAGATAATCAAAATCAGCGATTTTGGAGAACTTTATATGCGCATTTAAAAAGTATTAACGTTAGGGAAGGCGATATAGTACAACCTGGACAAGTAATAGGAAAATCAGGAAGCACAGGAAGCGGTACTGGGCCTCATCTTCATTTTGAAGTTATAAACATGGATAATAATCCTATAAATCCAGCTTCTGGGTTAGAAGCTCTGAAAAAGCAACTTAATCCTAGTTCCACAAGTACAAGCACATCCTCCGTTCCATCAGGTGGAGTAGACACAGGTAAAATTGCTGCTGCCCAAAAACAACAAGAGGAAAATCTTAAAAAGCAAGAAGAGGCTAGTAAGAAACGAGCTGAAGCAATAGCAAAACAAAACGAAGCCAATGCAATTCGTTCACTTACTACTTTCTTGAATAATACTCCTAAAACAGTTAGAGAGTCCAGAGATGCAACAGATGCTTTAATTTCTAATCTTGGTGGATTAATAACTGAATATTTACCTGCAAAAATTCCAGCTTCATTTACTCCTGAATATATTAAAGCAAAAGAAGACTTAAAGAAATTACAAGATAATCTAAGTGATATTGAACGTAGATTAAAAGAAACAAGAAGACAATTTGTGAAAGGTGCAGATAACAAGCCTTCTAATAAGTTGGTAGAGTTTGAAACTATTAGAAAAGGGATTGAAACAATTAAAGATGAAAAAGCAAGGAATAGGTTACTGCAACGACTTAATGATTCAGAAAAACAACTTGTTAAAGGGAAGCAAGAAGAGATAAAAGAGCTAGAAAAAGCTAAGCGTGGACTTACAGAAGTAAGAATAAAGGAAATACAAGAA
>NBNH01000177.1 GCA_004379115.1 Actinomycetales bacterium mxb001 | reverse complement strand
GGCGCGGACAACTCCCCGGACAGCCCCGCCGATCCACAACCCGACAGCGCCAGACCCACGGCAAGGCCGGCGATGAGCAGTGGGCGCATTACCGGACGCAATTGGTGGGCACCCTCTCGATGTAGAGGTCGATGCGCGCCCAGTCATCCGTGTTGGTGTGTCCCGGCATCCACTCACGGGCTATGCGCTCGCTGTCCTCAAGCCGCTTCACCAAGACACTGCCCTGGGAACTGCCACTCAGCCGATACTCGTCCCCTTCCGAGAGGCCATTGGTCTGGAGGAGGATGTCGTCCCTCTTGCACACGCGGCCATTGGACTCGCGGTAGATGGAACCGGCAGAGGGCCATCCTGCCCGCGGATCGTCGAGACCGATAGCCATGCCCCTCACCCCATAGTCGGGGTAGGGAGTGACGAGCATCCACAGCCACGTCTCTCCATCTCCGCCGTCCACGGCACTCGGGCGCCAGGGGGCGTAGGTGGACGAAAACCTCCGCTCACCCTTGTTGAGGTCCGTTGTCCCGGCGTAACTCGCGCCCTTGCCAGGGTCGAGCCAACAGTCGTCACCCTCCTGGCTGATGATGGTGATCCTGTCTGTGGTCTGGTTGTACACGTGTCCGAAGACGCCGTTGTACTTCTCCAGCTTGTCCAGTAGCGGCCCGCGTACGGGGGAGTTTGCAGGGCACTCCGGAATCTCCCGCGCCACCTCCCCCGGCACAGCAGCTGAGTCAACCGGGGCAGGTGAAGCCGACCCTCCGGACCCACCTGACGATCCGCAACCCGCGAGCACCACACCCGCGGCAATACCGGCGATCATCAGAGCCTTCACAAGCACTTCCCGATCGACTCGACATTCAGGTCGATGCGTGCCCAGTCATCCGTGTTGGTGTTTCCCGGCATCCACTCGCGAGCGATCTCCTTGCTATCCGCGAGCCGCTTTACCAGGACACTGCCCTGCTCATCACCCTTGAGCCGGTACTCAGCGTTTTCCTTGAGATCACCCGTATCCAGGAATGCGTCGCTTCCGCACTTCCCTCCACTTGCCGTTCGATAACGGGATTTGACCGAGGGATAGCCCCACCACGTGGGGTCATAGAGTTTCAGCGCGACCCCCGGCGCATTCGAGTCGTTGGCCGCGGTCACCAAGAGCCAGAGAGCCCCAGCGTCATCGCCCTGTCCCTGACTCGGCGCAATTCGCCACGGAGCGTAGCGGCTGGCCGACTCGGGCTCTCCCGTCCTAGCCGCAAAACTCGCTCCCTGGCCGGGCAAGAGGCGGCACGGCGCCGTGGCATCCTTCCACTCACTCCACACCCACAGGGTGTTGGGCGTCCTGTTGTAGACGTGGCCGAAGACGCCGTCGTCGCTGTCCAGCTTCCCCTTCAAGAGCCCACGAACGGGGGAGTTGGCGGCGCAGTCGTCAGTCGACGCCGCTGGCGCACCAGCGACGCTGCTGGAGTCCACAGAGACCGATGATTCTCCAGACCCACCAGACGAGCCACATCCCACCAGCACGAGGCCGGCGACAAGTCCGACAACCACGTGAATTCTCATCAACAACTCCCAATCGACTCGACGTATAAGTCGATACGTGCCCAGTCATCCGTATCGGTGTTTCCCGGCATCCACTCGCGAGCGATCTCCTTGCTATCCGCGAGCCGCTTCACGAGGACACTCCCCTGGGAATTGCCCTTCAACCGGTACTCCCGGTTTTCACTCAGGCCTCCCGTGTATAGCGCCACGTTGTCCGACGCACACGTGCCTCCTCCCGGACTGCGGTAGATCGACACCGCGTCTGGGCGAGCCATGAGGGGATCGACAAGGCCAACGGCAACCCCCGGTGCGGTCGCTTCCGCCGAGCCTGTGACGAGAATCCAGAAGCGATCTTTGCGCGCGAGATCCCCCTCGCTTTGCGCCTCCTGGCGTGGCGGGACCCACGCGGCATCCTCGGACTCGACCTCGACTGAGTCCGACGCAAAACTTGCGCCCTTGCCCTGGGCCAGACGGCACGGAGTCTGCGAGTCCTTGACCTGGCTCCACACCCACAGAGTGTCGCCCGTGCTGTTGTAGACATGACCGAAGACGCCGTCGTCCCCTTCCAACCGTCCCTTCAGCAAGCCCCGGACGGGCGCGTTGGCCGGGCACTCATCGGCTGAAGCGGGCGCACCGGTCCCGCTCGCCGACTCCACCGCGGCTGACGACTCCGCCGACTGTCCCGACGAGCCACAACCCGCCAGCACCAAACCGGCGGCCAGGCCCGCAACGACCCAGACCCTCATCCGCAACGCCCAATCGACCTCACGTAGAGGTCGATGCGTGCCCAGTCATCGGCCTTGCTGGTGCCTATCCACTCACGGGCGATGGACTTGCTGTCCGGATGGCGCTTGACGATGACAGAGCCCTGCTCTGTCCCATTGAGCCAGTTCTCCTCGTTCTCCTCCAGCCCGCCGGTGTCCAGCCACGACTCCCCGTTTCCGCAGATCGAGTTGCTGGATGTCCAATACATCGTCTTCACCTGCGGCAATCCCGCCCAGTAGGGATCCCACGCATAAATGCGGATTCCGGGGGTGTCCCGGGTGCCGGTCGACACGAGGAGGTTGACGTGCTCTCCGGCCCCGAAGGCGCCTCCGCGTCCGGCGTCGAGTCGGCACCACTTCTCGTTGCCTCCCCACGCTTTAACCCACAGTGTCGAGCCGGTCTCGTTGTAGACCGTGCCGAAGACGCCGTCATCCTTATCGAAGCGACCAGCGGCGAGACCCTCCCCAGCCGTGAGCGGGGGGCCGCTGCGACAGGGCTGATCCCCTTCTACGGCGACCGCACCCGACGCACTGGCTGATTCCACCGATGCCGCCGTGGACGCCGACCCCCCAGATCCACCTGACGAACCGCATCCCACCAGCACCAGGCCCGTGGCAATGCCGACAATCACTAACGCTCTCACCTAGCAACGCCCTATCTGGTCGACGTAGAAGTCGATGAT
>NBNH01000176.1 GCA_004379115.1 Actinomycetales bacterium mxb001 | reverse complement strand
GCCCAGGCCGGGCCGGCCCTGGCCTCGCTGTTCACCAACCTGACCCCCCTGATGGCCGCCCTGCTGTCGGCAGCCGTGCTGGATGAGACGCCCAAGGCCTACCACGCCGCGGCCTTCCTGCTGATCGTGGGCGGCAATCCGCTGGTCTCCAACGGGTCGATCATGACCGCCCCCAACGTCAAGCGACGTATCGAAGGGGTGCGCGACCGCGGGGGACGCGTCGTCGTGGTCGATCCCCGCCGCACCGAAACCGCCCGCATCGCTGACGACCACCACTTCATCCGGCCCGGTACGGACATCTACCTTCTCGCGGCGATGGCGCAGGTCTTGTTCGCCGAGGGCCTGGTGCGGCCCGGGCGATCCCGCGACTACGTGGACGGCATTGCGGCCATCGAGCGGATGGTCGAGCCCTTCACACCCGAGGTCGCCAGCGAGGTGACCGGCATCGAGGCCGACGACATCCGAGCGCTCGCGCGCGAACTGGCCGGCGCTCGCCGAGGTGCCGTGTACGCGCGGCTCGGGGTGTGCCAGACGGTCTACGGCACCAGCGCCTACTGGCTCGTGCACGTCCTCAACATCCTGACCGGGCGGCTCGATGAGGTCGGCGGATGGATGCTGGCCGAGCCCGCCTTCGATCTCCCCGTCATCGGTGCCAAGACCACCGATCTCATCGGCTACGACCGCTGGCGCTCGCGCGTGCGCGGCATTCCCGAAGTGGCGGCCGAGTTCCCGACCGTGACGCTCGCGGATGAGATCCTCACCCCGGGCCCTGGCCAGGTGCGGTCGATGGTGCTGGTGGCCGGCAACCCGGTGCTGACGGTGCCCGATGGTCGTCGTATCGACACTGCCCTGGCCGATCTCGATTTCCTCGTCTCCATCGACTACTACGTGAATGAGTCCAATCGACATGCCGATGTGATCCTGCCGCCCACGGCGGCGCTGGAGCGCGAGGAGTTCGACGTCGTCTTCCCCGCGGTGAGCGTGCGCAACCATGTGCGATGGGGGCCGCAGGTGCTGAAACCCGCGCCCGACACCCGCTCGGATGCCGACATCCTGATGTCGCTGCTCGCGCGCGTGGATGCGGCCAACATGGGACAGCGTCGGGCGAAGGCACTCGACGCCGCACGCCGTCGCCTGCTTCCACGTCGACTTGTCGACATCGCCCTGCGCATCGGGCCGTGGGGGCTGCGCAGTCGGCAGCGGCTGACCCTGCGCAAGGTCCAGCAGCATCCGCACGGGCTCGACCTCGGGCCGCTGCACGCGATGCTCCCGGCTCGGCTCATGACGTCCAACAAGCGCATCCGGCTCGATCACCCCGTGGTCGTGGCCGACTGGCCGCGCGTGGTGGCCGGCCTCGAGACCGCCCGTGCCGAGCGACAAGCCGATGAGTTGCTCCTCATCGGGCGTCGGCACCTTCGCAGCAATAACTCGTGGATGCACAACACCGAACGCCTGACCACGGGCAGCAACCAGTGTTCGCTCCTCATGCATCCCGACGACGCCGTATCGCGTGGCCTCGTGGACGGAGATGCGGTGTACGTCGCATCCCGCGTGGGGGAGATTCCCGCGCAGGTCCGGATCACCGACGACGTCATGCCGGGGGTCGTCTGCATGCCCCACGGCTGGGGTCACGGCTCGCGCGAGGGCGTGGGCTGGCGACATGCCGCCGCTCAGGCCGGGGCCAGCGTCAACGACATCACCGACGACATGCGCTTCGATCCGCTGAGCGGCAACGCGGCAGTGACCGCGCTTCCGGTCGTCGTGCGCTCGGCTGCGCCCTGACTCAGCGAGCTTTCAGCACCTTGACCCGCGGGAGCGGGTAAAGCGGTGGTGACGGCTGGTTGGCCGTCGCGGGACCATCGGGCACGTCCCACACGTTGACCTCGCTGTCGCACTTCTGCTTGACCGGCAGGCCGTAGACGCCCGGCTTGGACGGCCAGCCGATGGTCAGCGGGAAGTACGTGGGCGTATTGAAGCTCGGCCGCGTGCCGGTCAGGGTGTAGGTGATTTTGCGCGTCTTGTCCGACGTGCGCTTCACCGACACCTTCCATCCGTCGACCGCGCCTGGCTCCACTGACCGATATGACTTCTCGACGTAGACGACGACCGTGTCGATGCCGACCTGGTTGGCGAGGCATCCGTGCTGGAGCTCGAGGCTGATGGTGGACGTTTGGCTCGCATAGGCGGGCGTGCCCTGCAGGTCGACGATGGCGTGCGCGGAGGCCGGACCCGCGGTGAGCAAGGCGGCGGGTGCGAGTGCCGCAGCGAGGAGGGCGGCGAGGGCCAGTCGTGGACTCATAGGCGAAGCCTCGCATAGGCGCGGTGATGTGGGCACCTAGCGGGCACAATGGCGCCGTGGCCGACGGATTCTGGTTCTACGCGATCGTGCTCGGTGCCGCGTTCGCCCAGGTGTCACGAGACCTGGCGCTTCAGGTGCGCGACACCGTCCGTGAATCGCACCGCAGCATCTTCTGGCCCACCCTCCTGTGGCAGGTCTTCCTGCTCCTGCTGTGCATCGAGGTCTTCATCGCGGTGGCCGCCTATACGAGCGAGCCGCAGGACCGCAGCGTGCTCAACTTCATGGCGTTCCTGGCGATCCCCGTGGGCATCTTCATTGCGTCGCTGCTTCTGGAAGGCGGGCCGGACGAGGCCTTGGACCCGCAGCGCTGCTTCGCGCGCTCGCGCAAGGTTCTCTTCGCTATCGTCATTGCCCTGCCCGCCATGAACATCGTCCATGAAGCGATCCTGGGCGAGGCGGGGCTCGATGGTGACCTTCTCTTTCAGGTCCTGCTGATCATCGGAGGCGTGATCGGGTTCTTCGTGAGGAGCACGAGGGCCGATGTTGTCCTGGCGGTGGCGATGAACGTCGTCATCGCCACCTACATCGGGACGCTCTACTCCACGGTGCGCTTCTAGAGCGAGCGCACGAACTCCAGCACTCCGGACACGTAGACATCCGGGTCGTCCCACATCGCCATGTGGCTGCCGTCGGGACAGTGCAGGTGGGTGCCACGCGGCAGTCGCTCGGCCATGGCGCGCATGTGCTGGGGATCCATCGTGTCGTGCTCCGCCCCGATGACGAGGGTCGGCACGTCGATGCGCGCGAGGTCGTCGAACCTGTCCCACGTGTAGAGGCTTGCCTCGGGTGTCGACCCGAGTTCGCTCGGACCCTGCATGGGCACGTAGATGGCCGGGTTGAGGTGGGCGAACGACCGCGTCACCGGCTCGGGCCACTGGTCGGCGGGCCTCCGCAGCACGTGGTGGACGTAGTGGTGCTCCATGAGGAGTGCCTCGTATTCGGGGTTGGCGTAGTCCTCGGCCGCCTCGATCTCCTTGATGCGCGCGAGCGCCACGGGATCCATGGTGGGCATGATCACCTCGCGCGCGAAGCGGTCATAGGCCGGGATGGACGCCATCATGTTGGAGACGATGAGCGCCTTGAGGTTGGCGCCGTAGGTGAGCGCGTACTCGATGCCGAGCAAGCCGCCCCACGAGTGACCGAGGATGATGAAGTCGTCACGGTCGAGCCCCAAGGCAATGCGTACCTGCTCCACCTCGTCGACGAAGCGCTCGAGCGTCCAGAGGCTCGTTTCGTCGGGCTGATCACTCGCGTGCGATCCGAGTTGGTCGTAGTAGATGACCTCGAGGCCCCCATCGACGAGTGCCGGAGCGAGCGACTCGAAGTACTCGTGCGTGGCCGCGGGCCCGCCGTGAAGCAGTAGTACGCGCGCGCTGGGATTCGAACCAAGCGTCTGGGTCCACACCTCGAAGGTTCCCGATGGCGTGGAGATGGGGATCCGACGTTCGCTCATGCAGCGAATCGAAGCATGCCGCGGGGGTGCCCTCGGGTAAGGCCCTGACGATCGTGCCCTGACACTCTCGCGGCCGCCTGCGTCCACCGCGTGCGGTCCTCGCACTCGTCCACAGACTCGCGTTGCTCAACGACGAGGCGCGCGCTCGCCGTTGAGCCTGAACGGCGTGGACCCGGATCCCCTTGACCCATTTGTGGAATACACAATATCCTTCGAAGTGAAAGTCGCTAGCGGTGCCCGCAAGCACGTGACCAGGAGCGTCCATGACTGGCAGACCACGCACTCGCATCCGCATCACAGGTCCGGAGGTTGACCTGGAGCGCGAGGTCATCATCGACAGCCGCGGCCGGCGCGTCGATCAGGCGTACGTCGAAGACGCTCTCGCGGAGGTCGAGGAGGACCTACGTCGTCGGGCGGGTCGCCCCTCGCTGACCGGGACTTCGGAGCACTCGCCTCATGTCACCTTCCGCGTGACCCCCGAGATGAAGGCGCGCGCCGAGAAGGCCGCCGGTGAGCAGGGGATCACCGTGTCAGCGCTCGCTCGCCTCGCTTTCGAGCGCTACCTATCCGCCTAGGAGCGACACCCCTGGCCGCGACCCTGGCCCCTCATTGCTGACGGCCACTCACTGTCAGACCCCCCTGGGATAAAGGGAGTGTCCGAGCGGGGGCTCGGGCAGGAGGGGGTCCACCATGCAGTTCACCGCTCAGCTCGATGTCGATGTCGTGGCCTTGGAGGCCGAGGACGAGGTGACCTGCCTGGTCTCCCTCACCGCCCCGGTGCCCGAGTCCATCGCCGACCGGCCGGGGGAGACCCTCATCGCCGTGGTCGACCGCTCCGGCTCCATGTCCGGCGGGCCCATCGAGGCGGTGCGCACGGCTCTGCATCAGCTCGTCGACCGGCTCAAGCCGCAGGACCGCTTCGGTGTCGTCATCTTCGACGATGAGGCTCACGTGCAGGTGCCCACGCGCCCGATGGCCGACCACGACACGGCGACGGTCCACGCGCTCATCGAGCGCATCACCCCGCACGGCACCACTGACCTGTCGGCCGGCTACCTCCTCGGTCTGTCCGAGGCTCGCCGCCACGCCACGGAGACCGGCGCGTCGGTGCTGCTGCTGTCCGACGGCCACGCCAACAGGGGCATCACCGACCCCGCCCAGCTCGGCTCGGTCGCCGCCAAGGCCCGCGCCGAGGGCGTCACCACCACCACGATCGGCATCGGCCAGGGCTACGACGAGGTCCTGCTCGCCGAGGTCGCCACGCAGGGCAGCGGCGCCCACCGCTTCGCCTTCACCGACGACGACGCCATCGCCGTCGTGAGCGAGGAGGCCGGCGACCTGCTCAGCAAGTCGATCCTCAACGCCGTCGCCCGCATCCGCCCCAGCGACCCGGCGATGGTCGACCGCATCGGCACGCTCCACGACGTCCCGCGCTGGATCGAGGCCGACGCCGATGGCCTCAAGCACTTGGTTGTCCCGCTCGGTGACCTCTACGCGGGGGAGGAGCGCCAGCTCCTGCTCCACTTCCCGGTGCCGGCTCTTGCCTCTCTCGGCCTGCACGAGCTCGCGCAGGTGAGCATCGAGTACGTCGCCATGCCCGACCTGCTCCAGCAGGTCGTCGCGTGGCCGGTGATGGTCAACGTCGTGCCCGGTGACGAGGCGGCCGGTCGCGTGCCCAACCCCACGGTGACGTCGGCCCGGCTGCTCGCCGAGACCACCAAGGTCAAGCGCGAGGCGTCGCAGGCGCTCTACGAGGGCGATATCGACAAGGCGGTGGGCCTCATGCAGGCCCAGGCGACGTCGGTGACGGACTTCCTGGTCGGGATCGATGACTCGAGCCCCGAGACCGCCCCGATTCGCGAGCGGCTCACGGAGGAGGCCGAGCAACTCCAGCGTCTGGCGACGGGTGCCCAGGAGCGCGACCGCATGCTCGCCATGAAGTCGATGGCCGAGGACATCAGCCTGCAAAGCCGCGGCCGTGACGACAAGGAGCGGCGGATGAGGAACCGAAGTAAGCGCGACTTCTAGGGCTCTAGGCGTTGCAGTGGCGGATCCGAACCGCGCTGATATCCCTACACGGGCTCGATTCCGAATCACCGAGACTAGATCAATTGTCGATAACCGCAGCAAGACCCGACCTGCAAGGCACCACACTTCAAAGGTGCACGCCTTCGTATCTGTTGCCAGGGAGCGATCATGAAAAGCATCCGTCTCGTAGCTGGAGTCACGGCATGCCTCTTGGTTGCCCTCGTGGCACCAGGTGTCTCGGCTTCCGCTACGGAACGCAGGGACGCCTACCAAGCGACCACATCGTTCACGGGATTCCCGTGCGACCGACTCACTGTGAAGGAGACGTACGGTCTCGCTGACTGCGCACTTGAAGTCGTGCTCAGGCCTGCGCGAGGCGGCGTCAGCATAAGGGTTGAGCAGAGAGCTCTGAGTTCCTCGTCTATCGAGAAGACGTATCTGGGAAGCACAAACCGTGCAGGCGCTAGCTCCATCGCCTTGCCGACTAAGTGCGGTGACGTCTTCTGTAGCGGCCCGCGCAAGTACTCGATTTCCTATGCCGACGCTCGGGGGCGGTGGGTGCCACTGAACACCATCTACATTGACTTCTCGTCTGGAGGAGCGAGCAATAGAAGCACTCCGCCGGACGACGTCACGGAGTTTTACTCAGCCGTTCAGCCCTCCCTGACGACCGTCTTCTGCGGCGGAAGCCTTGGGACTGGGTGGGCAGTGGACATCACGCTGTCAGACGAGGCTCTCGCGCAGGGATACAGGTCCTACATCATTACGAACTTCCACGTGGTTGAAGGCTGCGCAAGCAACCTCAGCGTGGGAGTAAGTAAGGATTTCCGAATCCAGCCCGGACGTCTTTGGGCTTGGAGCAAGGAGCACGACATTGCGGCAATCATGACCACGGTGGAGTTTCCGACGCTTCCTTGGAATCCCTCGCCCAAGCCCAAGGTCGGGCAGTGGGCGGCTGCTTTCGGAAGTCCCTACGGCTACGAAGGCTCCATGACAGTCGGCGCGGTGTCGAACGTCTCAGCGACTGAGTTGGTCTCGAGCGCCCCCATCAATCCCGGCAACTCCGGGGG
>NBNH01000175.1 GCA_004379115.1 Actinomycetales bacterium mxb001 | reverse complement strand
CTGCAGGCCGGGGAGCGACGCCCATGCCAGCCAGTTGACATTGCGCTTGTCCTTTACCCGCAGGGCGACCTCGTACTTCGGAGTCTTCTCCTGCATCGGCTCCACCCACGACAGCGTGGCCTTGCCACGTGAGATGTACACGCTCGAGATCGATTGCGGCGGGCTGGGTGCACCACCCACGACGACCGGCACGGCCGGGGTCGACGCACTGGCTCCCTTTTCGTTGACCGAGCGCATCGAGATGTAGTAAAGGCCCGTCTTTGCCAGGTCATTGAACGTGTAGGACGTCTCCGTGCCCGGTACGACGATCGGCTTGGGCACGTTGGCCCCGGCACCCGGCACCTTGTAGGCGATCTCGTAGGTGAGCTGTTGGGAGTTGCCGTCAAAGGACGGCGGCGCCCAGCTCACGGTGATGGAGTCCTTGCCACCAGCGGCAGTCAGATCACGGGGGACCGTCGGAGGGAGCACGACAGGGCAGTCGTAGGGAATGTCGAGACCCTTGTCGAACTCGATCTTTCCCAGGCCGGGGGCGTTGTCGCAATTGACGTAGGTGTCCTGCAGGCCGTCCTCGGAGTCGAGTTCGTCGACGCCGGGGCCGCCGGTCATGCTGTCGAAGCCCTCGCCACCGACCACCGAGTCGTTGTCAGCGCCTCCGCCGACCGAGTCGTTGCCCTCTTCACCGTCGATGTTGTCGCCACCCGCGTCGCCGGAGATCTTGTCGTCGCCCGGACCCCCGAAGAGGTCGTCGTCGCCCGGACCGCCGAGGATCTCGTCGGCGGCAGAGCCGCCCTGGACGTAGTCAGCACCGGAGCCACCCGTGAACGTGAGCGCTGGTGTGAAGGCGCCATCGACGATGGCGGTCGTCGTGGGCCCCGTGGCCGTCGAGAGGTCGACGCTCACGGCCAGCTTGGGTACCACCATCACTGAACTGCACACCACCGACGTCGACGTCCGGGCAATGCAGTTGGCACCGGCCGTGAGGGTGTGGGTCGGCGTACCGACCAGAGAGATGGTGTAGCCGCCGGGCGTCTCCGACTTGATCTGGAGTTCCTCGTCCTCGGCGAATGCGCCGAATCCGGAGGAAGCCACCACCGTCGCGAGGCCGGTCTCGAGGTTCATCGAGGCCGTGAGGGTGCCACCCGATGCCTGGGCGGGGGCGGCCAGGAAAGCCGTCGGCAGGAGGGCAGCGGAGAGCACAACGGTCACGGGGCGCACCCCGTCAGGGTCCCTGACGATCAGGGGTGAGTCAAGGCCAGCGGGCTACGCCGGCGCGATGGTGGTGGCGCCCGATCCGATGCGCATGCCTTCGACGAAGGCGTGCACGCCCAGCGACGAATTGAGGATGCCCGCGACACCGGGGCCGAGTTTGACGGTGTAGGTCGTCGTCGCACCCGAGGTCTTGACCTTGGTGAGGGTGAAGATTGCCGCGGTGCCGAGGTCGGTATCGGTGGCGTAGACGCGGCCCTTGAGCGTGCCCTTGGCCGGATCGGCGGTCAGGTTGGTCACGACCACGGTGCGCCAGCCCATCGATCCGTAGTGCGAGAGGAAGAGGGCACCGCTGTGGGAGATCTTGCCGTTCTTGATGCCGGTCGCCGGGAACTCCAAGGCGAGCTTGCCGGGCGAGAGGATGGTGCTGCCGCCGGGGCTCTCGCCGTTGACGACGACATTGGCACCGAGCAGCGCCTTGGTCACGTCGTAACTCACGCGCACGGCGGTCACGCCGATGGGCTTCGGATCAGCAGCGATGGCAGCTGTCGCGGGTGCCAGGAGGGCCCCGGCAACTCCGACACTGACGATGACTCCCAGCAGACGCTTCATGACCTAGACCTCCAACGATCGTGTGATCCGCTGACACTAGGGGATCGCCCACCCGGGTGCCCCGCGGGTGCGGTCACTCGTCGGTCCCTGTTCACTGGGGGCATGAGCCAGAAGTGGACTGCTGCGGATATCCCTGATCAGGCCGGTCGCCGTGTGATCGTGACCGGTGCCAACTCGGGTCTGGGCTACGAGACCTCGCTGGCCCTCGCCCAGAAGGGGGCGGCCGTCACGATGGCGGTCCGCGACACCGGCAAGGGCGAGCAGGCGGCAGCCGACATCCGAGCGCGAACGCCGGGTGCCGATATCGAGGTACGTCGACTCGACCTCGCCGACCTAGCCTCGATCGATGAGTTCGCCTGGCTGTGGCGCGAGGCCAATCCCGACGGCCTGGACCTGCTCATCAACAACGCTGGCGTCATGGCGATCCCGAAGCGCAGCACCGCCAACGGCTTCGAGATGCAGTTCGGCACCAACCACCTCGGCCACTTCGCCCTGACCGGGCGACTCCTCGATGCCCTACGTCCCGCATCTCGCGTGGTGACGGTCTCCTCGCAGGCCCACCGCATGGGCAAGATGAACTTCGACGACCTGATGGGCGATGGCAAGTACCGCACCTGGGGCGCCTACGGCCAGAGCAAGCTGGCCAACCTGCTGTTCATGCGCGAGCTGGCAGAGCGCCTGCGTGCAGCAGGCCTGCCAATCATGTCCGTCGCGGCGCACCCCGGCTATGCCAGCACGCACCTGCAGGCAGCAGGTCCGGAGATGACCGGGCAGGCCTGGAAGGCCAAGGTCATGAGCGTGGCCAACAAGGTCATGGCGCAAAGCGCCGCCATGGGCGCTCTGCCCACGCTGTACGCCGCCACGAATCCCGGCGTCACCAATGGCGACTACATCGGCCCTGACGGCTTCGGCGAGCAGCGGGGTCACCCCAAGCTCGTCGGCATGGCACCGCCGGCGCGTGATGCTGCCGCGGCCGCTCGCCTGTGGAGGGTTAGCGAGGAGCTGACCGGGGTCTACTACCTCGACGTACCGGCCGCTTCGGGCTGACGTGACACCCGACCGGCTACGGCAGGTCGGGATTGATGACGACCTTGAGGCTCTCCAGGCTCATGGAAGTGCGCAGGGCCTGGTCGGCGTCGTTGAGACCGAACTCATGGCTGACGAACTCGTCGAACGGATAGCGGTCGGCGTAGCGCTCGAGGAGTCGCAGCGCAGGTCCGTAGCCGGTCGATGGATGGTTGGTCAGGCCGACGAGCCGGATGTTCTTGCTGCACACGTGACGGTGCACGTTCATCGTGATCTCACCCGTGTCAGCGAAGTTGCCCATCTCGAGCATGAGGCCGCCGCGCTTGAGCATCTCGATGCCCTCGACGAACGACGCGGGCGTATTGGCCATATGCAGAACGACGTCGGCTCCGCGGCCACCGGTGAGTTTCTTCACCTCGGCGATGCGCTCCTCAGGGCTGGTGGTCGTGACGTTGAGCGTGACCTCGGCGCCGCATCGCTTGGCAAAGGCCAGCCGGTGCTCACTCAAGTCGGTGGCGATGATCTGGCCGGCGCCCATCATGTCGGCCTTCGCGATGTGCAGGAGGCCCAGCGGGCCGGAGCCGATGACGACGACCGTGTCGCCGGAGTTGAAGCCCTCGATGGCGTAGGAGGAGAACTCCTTGACCTTGTCGAGGGACGCCGTGCACGCCATCAGTTCGGCCAGCACGGCCACCCGCGGCGAGAGTCCGCTCGGCACCTTGTAGACGAAGGCATCGGGGCGCAGATACATCTGCTCGGCCCAGCCGCCGAAGAGGTGCGGAGCCTCAGCAGAGGTGAGTGAGTTTCCGTAGCAGCGCACGCGCTCGCACCAGACGTAACCCATGACGTGCTTGCACTCGTAGCACTGCCCGCAGACGACGTCGGGACACATCGTCACTCGATCGCCAACCTTGAGCGGCTTGCCGTAGAACTCAAGCGTCTCCGCCGATCCGGGTCCGAGCTCGGAGATGACACCGACGTTCTCGTGGCCCTGAATGATGGGGAACGGAGTGTCGGTCTCCGCCGGAGTGCCGGCGTACTGCTTGGTCTCCCCCTGGTAGGTGTGCTTATCAGTGCCGCAGATGCCCGACATCTCCATCTGCATCAGCGCCGCACCCGGTTGCACGGTCGGCCACGGGAACGACTGCACCTCGTAGTGGCCGGGGGCGGTGAGGACTGCGGCGCGTACGTCGGTCATGCGCCAACGCTAGACACCGACTGACGTCAGTGTCAGGGAATCAGCGAGGCCCCCCCCCCCCCCCCCCCCCCCGCCCCCGCCCCCCCCCCCCCCGCCCCCGCCCCCCCCCCCCCCCCCCCGCCCCCCCCCCCCCCCGCCCCCGCCCCCCCCCCCCACCCACCCCCCCCCCCCCCCCCCAATCGAGCGGCCCCGCCCCCCCCCCACCCCGCCACCCCACCACACCACCAACAGCCCCCCACCCACAACACCCCACCACCCACCCCCACCCCCCATTGAGACGGACGGCGGGGCCCGACCGGCGGCGCACCCGGTTCTGCACCCCCCCCCCCGCCGACTCCTTCTCGGGAAACCGCCTCTCCTCACCGCTGTCGGCACTGTTCATCGGCGCCATCCCGGTCGAGCGACATCGCGTGTCGCGCACCGCCATCGACCAGTCCCTGTCGCTGTTGGCCGACGGGTGGAACA
>NBNH01000174.1 GCA_004379115.1 Actinomycetales bacterium mxb001 | reverse complement strand
TCGGAGGACTGCTTGACCTTCTCCAGGTACGCCGCGAACTCGGCCTCGGCCTCCGTTCCGGCGGCCAACTCGGCCGCAAGATCGGAGTCGACGGCGACCACGAAGAAGGTGGCGCCGTAGAGAGTGTCGGGGCGCGTGGTGAAGACCGTCACCGGCTCGTCGCGGCCCTCGATCTCGAACTTCACCTCGGCGCCGGTCGAGCGACCGATCCAGTTGCGCTGCATGAGCAGCACCTTCTCGGGCCAGTTGCCCTCGAGCTGCGCCATGTCGTCGAGCAGGCGATCGGCGTAGTCGGTGATCTTGAGGTACCACTGCGTGAGCTTCTTCTTGGTGACCGCGGTGTCACAGCGCTCGCAGAGGCCCTGCACGACCTGCTCGTTGGCGAGCACCGTCTGGCAGTTGGGACACCAGTTGACGTTGGAGGCCTTGCGGTAGGCGAGGCCGCGCTCGTACATCTGCAGGAAGAACCACTGGTTCCAGTGGTAGTACTCCGGGTCGCAGGTGTTGAGGATCCGATCCCAGTCGAAGGAGCAGGCGTAGCGCCGCATCGACGCCTTCTGCTGGGCGATGTTGTCGTAGGTCCACAGACTGGGGTCCTCGCCGCGGCGGATCGCGGCGTTCTCGGCGGGCAGGCCGAAGGCGTCCCAGCCGATCGGGTGCATGACGTTGAATCCGCGCTGGACCCAGTAGCGGGCGATGACATCGCCGAGGGCGTAGGCCTCCGCGTGACCCATGTGGAGATCACCCGAGGGGTACGGGAACATGTCGAGGACATACTTCGTGGGGCGCGGATCGCCCTGCTTGCCCGAGCGGAAGGGCTGCAGGTCATCCCAGACCGGCAGCCACCGGGCCTGGATCTCCTCGACGTCGTACGTCTCGATGTCCTCGTCGTTCATGGCCCGCCGAGCCTACCGAGCGACGCCTCGCGCCCGGCAGGCGCTAGTCGCTCCCGTCCGGCTCGGGCTCGACGTCGCTAGGGCACCAGAGTGGGGATGGCGAGGACGAAGCCGGCCTGAGCGAGCTGATAGGTCACCATCACGGCCACGCGGCCACCCGGGGCGGGCCCCACGAAGCGCGCCCAGGCGAGTAGGGCGTCGGAGGTGAGGAAGAGCAGGGCGGCGATCTCCACCACCACGGATGTCGACCCGACGGCCAGTACCACGACCACGCCGATGACCAGCATGTACGTCGCGACGATGGCGCCCAGCGCCGGCGATCTGTGCCAGGCGCCGGCGACGATCTGCCGGCCGACGAAGACGGCGACCAGGAGCACGATCACGCCGCCGACGAGGAGACCGCGCGGCTCCTGCGGCACGAGCAGCAGAGCGACGACGTAGGCGATGTGCCCGGCGAGGAAGGCCGCGGCACCGGGGATGAAGCGGTCGTAGAAGAGCAGGACATCGCCAACGAGACCGAAGGCCAGGCCGATGACGATCGCCCAGCGGATCGTCGATGACTCGGCGGGGATCAGCAGGGCAGCGGCGATGAGGAAGACCATGACCGCGGGCTTGGCCCAGCGCTCGATGGAACGACGGTCTGTCCCGACCGCCCACCAGTCGAGCACAGCGATGGCGGCCGCAATGGCGAGCGGGACGACGTACGTCACGCGCTCAGCCTGCCGTCCCCACCGTTGAGTGGCGGGTTGTACTGCGCCCTACCGGCGTGTCGTGCAGCACAAGCCGCCGCTCAACGCGGGGAAGATGCCGGCCGCGCCTACCAGCATCCCGTGTTGGTCACGGACCAATCGGGGCACGTGGTGTTGGAGAAGGTGGCGTTCGCCCAGCTCTTTGGGCGCCCGGTGGTACCCCCAAGGTTCGCATTCTCGAGTTCTGCCCAGTCGAGATCCACGTTGGTCAGGTCGGCCCCCTGGAGGTTGGTCCCGTGGAGATGGGCTCTCTCGAGGTTCGCGTTAGACAGGTTCGCGCTCGAAGCATCGAGGTTTGCACCGTAGATATAGCTGAGGTCCGCCCCGACTAGTTGGACACCGGGTAAATAGGCGTGTTCAAACGACACCGCACGCAGCTTCGCGCCCGTGAGGTCGACGGGAGAGTCAAACCAACTCAGGTCCGTTTCCGGGTTCAGAATTGCACCCCGCCCGAGTAGGAATCCGTTGAAGAACGCAGAACCGGCAGGGAGCTTCGCGGGTCGGCCCTGGTTGCCATCTGAGAAGATGCCCGTCAGTTTGGCGCCCAGAAAGTTTGCGCTCTCAAGATTCGACCCCATCACCATGGTGGGGTTCCCCCGCACCGCAACGTCACTCGACAGATTGGCATTCATGAATTCGGCGCGGCTCAGGTCGCTGCCTCTAAGGAGAACACTTCTCATGTCTGCGCCGGTGAAGTCGCCATTAGCGAAATTGCTCTCCCTCAAGTCTGCGCCTGCAAAAGTGGCTTGAGCGGCTCGGAGGGATTTCGCGTCGACGGCGTAAAGCACGGCTCTTTTACACAACTGAAGCTGTCGACGATCTTCTCTGTTCTAATACCTTGGGGTGCCCCAACTCTTAAAAAAAAAACAACAACAATAATGAAGCTATAGCGGTGCTCCGAACAGGTAAAATGAAGAACATGG
>NBNH01000022.1 GCA_004379115.1 Actinomycetales bacterium mxb001 | reverse complement strand
TTAATACATGGAAAAAATTTCGCGTTTAAGCGCTTATATGCGAGGTATACTCGAGTATATACTCTATTATTATGCGTTTAAGCGGGTATAATCGAGTTTGTACTTTAATATTATGCGTGTAAGCGGGTATATTCGAGTATGTTATAGGTTATAGCATTGACAAACATCGTATATATGCATTATGTTTATGATGTATGCATTGTGGTTTTGATGTATGCATTACATTACGTATAAGCGGTAAAGTTTTTAATTTTTGGGGGGGATATTTTTGGGGGACGGGTTTAGTTTTTAATTTTAAGTATTCGTACGTACCACCACCCCCCCACTATGGTAACTTTTATTACTAGCGCTTAAAGGCGATTAGACATATACTCGACGGGATAATTGATTTATGTGTGTATATGTTGTGTGCGTGTTTAGTCTTAACGTTTTGTAGGTTCTCGTATAGGGGGGTTGGGGGGGTTTTTTAAAACTTTTTAATTAGGCTTTTAAATCGATTTTAAGCCTAGCAAGGGTTTTGTAACGTGTTCTTCTTTGTTTTTTAATTTTTGGAGGGTGTGGGGTGATTTTTTTGGGGATGGCATTTTTGACAACAACCCCCCCTAATAGGGTGAAAATGTGCCAAATTTTCAAGAATTTGGCACAAAATCTATTTTGATTTTTTTCAAAAAAAACGCTGAAAACCCGCACTCTGTAAGGTTTTCAGCTGGCACAACCAGTTTTTGTAAAAAAATCGCTACGGATACTTAGAAACTAAGTGTTTACCGGTGTATAAATGAGTTTTTTAGTCAATATCATCAACTGTTAATATATTTTCTAACGTTTTTATATTCTCTTTTTTCAATGTTAGTAACGTATTGTTTCCAACACTATCTCGCATAATTTTAATTAAATCTAACTCAGCATTACATTTTTTCATTACTATCTCTCCAAACATATATTTAAATTTTTCTACAAGTTTTAAATTTCTAGATAAATGTAAACTCGCGTTAAAATTTGTACTACCCGAATTTATAATTGTATAAATGAACTCTCTAAGTGTTTTTATATCACCATTATTTTTTGAATTTAAAGCTAAAAATTCCAAACCAATTCCTACCGGGTGAGTTTTTGAAAAATCATAATAATCGACGTTCTCCCGTTTTTCAGGATGTTTAAAATTTTCCCAAAACGATCTTGTCAACAATTTTTTTGAAATCTCGAATAATGAATTTTCATTTGTTTCGAAATTTTTCAATTGTACTTCGTTTTGAAACAGAAATTGTGATGATGAAATTAGTTTTAACATTTTAAAACTTTTAGTGGCCAATCCCATAGGATGAATTATTTTTTCATCTTCTTTTAAAGTGCTTAAAACTTTTATAGCTAATTTATTTCCGTCTGAGAATTTAATAATTTTTGTTTCAGAGTACTTAAACGGTTCTTTGTAACATTTTAGCGAATTTACGTACCAATCAACTAACTCTTGATTAGACTTAAAACTACGCGCTTTAACACTATTGTATTGTTGTTCAAAGTCATAATCACCACCATTTTCAATCAGCAATAAATCACTATCAAAACCTTTACAATAATTGCCCGCATTTGAATTAAAATAATCAGAAAAAAATCGAGTTTCAACTGTTTCGCCATTTGAAGTTTTAAAATTTTCTGACTTTAATTCATAATCATAGGTTGAAATTGGTAAAAAATCGTCATCAACCTCAAAAAACGATTTTTGGTGTTTTTTAATAAATTCGTTATAATTTTCTACATTTTGCAATATTTGATCGTCGGAAATCATGTTATCTATTTCCAAGAAATTAGTAGTGTAATCGTTATTTTTTTCTATCAAATCTTTAAAT
>NBNH01000173.1 GCA_004379115.1 Actinomycetales bacterium mxb001 | reverse complement strand
CTGAGGGCGGCCGCGCGGATCTCGCCCAGCAGGTGAGCCCGGAGCCGGGCGCGGCGACCCTCCACGGGGCGAACCGTACCCCATAGTCGCATTGCGAACAATGTTTGCATTTCCCCATGGACGTGGGTAGCGTGCGAACGGTGATCGCCATTCGGTCGACGGTCGTGGGGGGCGTGGTCGCCGCCCTGGTCGCGCTCGCCACCCTCCTGGCCCCCTCGGCCGCTCGGGCTGAGGCGACCGAATCCCTCACGCTGCCCGGTGGCCCCACGTCGGCCACCGACCCCACACCCGTGCAGCTCGACGTCGACCTCTACATCCCTGCGGCTACCCCGGCACCCGCCGTGATCCTGGCCCACGGCTTCGGCGGCAGTAAGGAATCGGTCAGCGAGGAAGCGCAGTCGCTCGCGGATGCCGGGTTTGTCGTGTTGGCCTACACCGCTCGCGGATTCGGCGAGTCGACCGGACAGATCTCCATGAACGCGCCGCAGTTCGAGGTTGCCGATGCATCGGCCCTCATCGACTACCTCGGCGAGCAGTCGACGGTGACGAGCGAGGGAGCAGACGACCCGGTCGTCGGTGTCGGCGGTGGCTCGTACGGCGGTGCACTGGCGCTGCTGCTGGCGGGCTATGACGTCCGCGTCGATGCGGTCGCTGCCGATATCACGTGGAACAACCTCGAAACCTCGCTGTTCGGTCAGGGCATGGTCGGCGCGGACCAGCCGGGTGTGTACAAGCAGTTGTGGACGTCGGTCTTCTTCAGCGCCGGCCTCGATTCGCCGCAGGGCCAAGCAGATCTGTGCGGCCGCTTCTCGCCGGAATGGTGCGCCGCCTACACCTACGCGGCGACCAACGGCACGGTCTCCGACGACCTGCGCGCCCTGATGGCCCAGTCATCGCCGGCGAGCATCACTGATCGCATCACCGTGCCCACGCTGATCGGGGCGGGGCAGTCCGACTCGCTCTTCCCGATCGCGCAAGCGAACTCGACCGCCGAGCAGATTCGCGCAGCAAACCCCGATACGCCGGTCAAGGTCCTGTGGCACGGCCAGGGCCATGACGGTGGAGTGAACGAAACCGACCGCCTGCGCGCACTGACGCAGTCCTGGTTCCAGGCGTATCTGGCCGATGGTCCCGCGGTGCCCCTCGACTTCGAGGCGTCCTTGGTGGAGAGCTCGGCACTCGACGACCGCGAGTCAGCCAGCGTCACGGTGCTCACCAGCCCTGAGTACCCCGGCATCTCCGGAACGTCGGAACTCGCGGTCGGCGTTGGCGGACCGCCGCAGCGCATCCTTGCCCCGGCCGGTGGCGTGCCCGCATCCGTCAGCTCGCTTCCCGGAGTCGGCTCCCTCGGCGCTGTGCTGTCGCTGCTCGAGACGCGGTTGGCCCCCAATCAGAGCGCGGGCTTCATCTCCGAACCGCTGTCCGAGCCCACGCGCATCGTCGGGGCGTCCCGCGTGAGCCTTGACGTCTCCAGTGATGTCGAGCGAGAGGCCACGCTCTTCGTGGGCCTGCGCATCCAGACTGGCGCGGGGGCGGTGGTGCTGCCCAACGGCTTGCTGGCACCCGTGAAGGTCGACCTGGGGCCCACTCCTCAGCGCATCGACGTCGAACTCCCGGCGATCGTCGCCGATGTCGCACCGGGGGATCGGCTCATCGTCACGGTGAACACCACCGATCAGGCGTATCGGCTGCCGGTCGAGCCTGCCGTCTACACGGTGGCGCTGGCTGATTCCAATCTGCTGATCCCGCAGGTGACCATGACCGGCACGACGCAGGGCCTGCCCGTATGGGCGTGGCCGCTCATCGCGCTGGGCATCTGCGTGCTGGTGGTGGTCGTGCTGCTAATCCTGCGGCCGCGCGTCAGAGGTGCGACGTACCGAGAGGATCTCGCCGAGAGCCCGATGGTGATCGAGGGCCTGGTCAAGCAGTTCGGCAAGGGCGTACGCGCGGTCGCAGGTGTCGACTTCACGGTGCCGCGCGGCGTCGTGCTCGGGCTACTCGGACCCAACGGTGCGGGCAAGACCACGACCATGCGCATGGCCATGGGACTCATCCGTCCGACCGAGGGCAGCGTCTATGTCTTCGGCGAACGAGTCTCGCCCGGCGCACCGATCCTGTCGCGAATTGGCGCATTCGTCGAAGGTCCCGGATTCCTTCCGCACCTGTCCGGGCGGGAGAACCTCGATCTGTTCTGGCGTGCCAGCGGACGCTCGGGAGACCCGTACTTCGAGGACGTTCTGGAGATCGCGGGTCTCGGTCCCTCGATCGACCGCAAGGTCCGCACTTATAGCCAGGGCATGAAACAGCGCCTCGGAATCGCCCAGGCCATGCTCGGCATGCCTGACATCCTCCTGCTGGACGAGCCCACCAATGGCCTCGATCCGCCACAGATCCGAGAGATGCGTCAGGTGCTTCGCGACTACGCGAAGGACGGTCGCACGGTCATCTTGTCGTCGCACCTGCTCGGTGAGGTCCAGCAGACGTGCTCGGACGTCGTGGTCATGCACCGCGGCACCGTCGTGGCCACGGGCACGGTCGAGCAACTGCTGGCCGGGCGCGAGGGCCAACAGCTCGAGGACGTGTTCATGGACCTCGTCGGGTCCGACCACATGGTCAACGCCGGACCGCTGCCGGAGGAGGGACGCTGATGGAGGGCTATTCGGCTCAGCGCACCCTGAGCGTTCGCGTGGAGATGATCCGTCAGGTGCGTCGTCGGCGTACCGCTGTCGCGTTCGGGCTCGTGATTGCGCTTCCGATCGTCGTCGTGCTTGCCGTGCTGTTTGGTCCATCGTCGGGCGGCGGAGGGCTTGCGGACGGTGACTTCGACGTCTTCGGGCTCATGGCGTCGGGACCGTGGAACTTCGCGCTCAGTGGGCTGTTCTTCTCCTCGGCCTTCCTGCTCGTCATCCTCGCCGCGATGTTCCTTGGCGACACCGTGGCCAGCGAGGCCTCGTGGGGGACGATGCGCTACCTGCTGGTGGCGCCCGTGCCGCGGCGCCGATTCCTCGTCATCAAGGTGGTCGTCGGCCTACTGTTGACGATCGCCGTGCTGATCACGCTCGTGGTGGCGTCCTTCGTCATCGGTCTGATCGCGTTTGGCACCGGCACGTTGGCGAGCCCACTCAGCGGCACTCTCGGCGCGGGTGAGTCATCGGTGCGAATCGCCGTCATCACCGGTTACATCGCGGTGACGCTGCTCGTGCCCGCGGGGATCGCATTCCTGGCGAGCGTGTCCACTGACGTTCCGCTGGGGGCGGTGGGTGCCGCCGTGGTGATCGTGATCTTCGCCAATATCCTCGACGCGATCGAAGCGCTGGGGTCGATTCGGGAGTTCCTCCCGGCCAACTATGCGGGTGCCTGGGCCGATGCGCTCGGGCCGGTGATCGTCTGGGACCAGATGGCTGTCGGGCTGGCGTACAACGTGGGCGTATTCGCGGTGCTCGTGGGTATTGCCATCCTGCGCTTCGAGCGCAAGGACATCCTGTCCTAGACAGGCGACGCTGGTGGCTGCACTCCTCGAGGGTCGGCGGCTTACGGCCAGGACACCGTCAGCGACATGATCTTGCAGCCGAATTGGTACTCCGGGAACCAGATGGCGATTCCGCTCTTGGTAGGCACCCAGTTGGGGAACGACTCGTAGTTGGCCGGGAGGTCGATGTCGAATCCGTCGTAGCAGTCCGCCTTGCGGATGGCGGCCTTAACGCGATCAGTGAACTTCGGCAGGTCGCCCTCGGACACGAAGTCGTTCAGCTGGGCAGTCTTCCCCGTCTGAGTCGACCAGGCGCGGGCATGGATGTTGGTCATGGACCCGGCGATTAGTGGGGTGGAAAAGGATGAACTCTGGGATATGCAGACGTAGCCAGCACGACATTTCGGTGTGGGCTCGACGGTGGTGCTGAAGTACGCCGGCTGTGCCTTCTTGAGGTACTTGACTGTCTTGGCATCAGGGTCGCGGTACTCGTCCACCCATGGCATCGTGAAGGCCTTCATTCTCTTGGTGAGCACGCGTGCCATCTCGTTGTTTGGTCCCGTGACCGCGGCGCGGTCGTAGGAGAATGAGCCGAAGAACTTGACGTTGGGCGTGGACGACGTCACTTCGACGACGTAGCCGTCGGATGCGTGGACAGCGGTGGGCGCTGCTAGCAGGACCACCCCAACGGCACCGGCGCACAGCCACACGGCGCCTCTCCTCATTGCCCCAGGGTAGAGGCGAGGCACGCCAAGTGGCCGAGGAATGGAGTGAGGATGTCGGCCGTGGTCGAACTCATGGGCCCAGCATTGGATTCCACCACCATGACCTACACCGTGTAGGTGCTGGCGAATGAAGGGGGCGCGGCCGAGCGGCGAAGACCAGCACCTCCCCGCGCTGGCCTTGGTGATGTTCGGATTTCCGTACTAGGGTTGCCGCGCGCCGGAAGCTTCTGCTAAGAAAAGTTTCATGAAGCGACCTGTGACCTTGACCATCGCTGTTGTCCTCGTGTGGATCACCGCCGTGTTCGACGCCCTGGCAGCTTTGGGCTTCCTGGGGGTGGCGGCCGCCGCGTCCATCCCAGAGGGGGAAGCCGCCATCGCGAAGAGTCTCGCGGACGGTGGGATCTCGGACATCCCGGCAGGCATGATCGGCACCACGTTCTTGGTGCTGGCGATCCTCTTCCTCGCCATCGCCGTCGTGGAGATCGTTGTGGCCATCTTCCTCGGCCGGGGCGCCAACTGGGCCCGCGTCGTGATTACGGTGTTCGTGGGCCTGGGCTTTGTGAGCAGCCTGATCGACATCATCCAGGGCGGATGGGGCATCTTCACGGGCGGTATCGGCATCGTGCTGAAGATCTTCGTGTTGTGGCTGGTGTGGAATGCCCGGTCCAGCGAGTGGATTCGCGAGAAGTCACTGCAGCGCATTCAGTGACGGCGTTTCTTCGGTGGCCAGGGGCGGGGTCGAACCGCCGACCTTCCGATTTTCAGTCGGACGCTCGTACCAACTGAGCTACCTGGCCGTGCGGGTCGCTGAGCGACCCTGGCCGCTTGTGGCGGCCTGGCGACCCCGACGGGACTCGAACCCGCGACCTCCGCCGTGACAGGGCGGCGCGCTAACCAACTGCGCTACGGGGCCTCGATGGTGCTGAGACCAGTGTCCCCAACGGGATTCGAACCCGCGCTGCCGCCTTGAAAGGGCGGAGTCCTAGGCCGCTAGACGATGGGGACCATCGCCGCCGAACCGACGTCGGAGACCAAGAAAGCATAGGGGAGGCCGGAGGGACCCCCCACGGGGGCCCGGTGGACTCACCCGCACGGGGCGGTCACCATGGGGCGTGCTCTCGCCACGCCGGGTCGTCGTCGCCGCGTTGGTGGGCGTCCTTGCCCTCACCTCAGCACCAGCCAGTGCAGCCCCGTTCTCCGGGAGCGTGACGACAGACAACGCCCTGAACCTCCCGAAGAACGACGTGGTCGCGTCGGTGACAGTCGCTGGCGACCGCGCGGCCCCAGCGCGGGATGCCAAGACCCTGCGAGTCGGCAGCGTCGACCTGCGCCCATGCAATGTCATGCGCGACGCGTGGTGCGGCTACTTCGTACGCCCATGGGACAGCTCAGGGCGCGTGCCCGGCACCTTCAAGGTCGGCTTCGCCTGGATTCCCGCGTCGTCGGGTAGGTCCATCGGCACGCTCGTACCGCACGAAGGTGGTCCCGGCTACAGCACGACGGGATCGGGGGAGTGGTTCGCCGAGATGTACGGCGACCTGATGACCGACCACGACATGCTGCTGGTCGACCAGCGCGGCATGGGACGCACCGCGGTCATCGCCTGCCCCGGTCTTGACGAGGGCACCATGTCGTTCATTCGCGCCGTCGGCGTGTGCGGGCGCTCGCTCGGCGACCGTGCCTACCTCTACGGGTCTGAAGCCTCGGCTGACGACCTCGCCGCGGTGCTGGACGCCTTGGAGATCGACAAGGTCGACATGTACGGCGACTCCTACGGCACGTTCTTCGGCCAGGCCTTCGCCGGGCGCCATGGCGACCGCCTGCGCACCCTCATCCTCGACGGCGCCTACCCGACGTACGGCGAATCCGCGTGGTACCCGACCCAGGGTCCGGCCCTGCGACGGTCCTTTACCGATGTCTGCGCGCGCAGCGAGCTCTGCGCCACCGCCGAGGGCCAGCCCCTGCCCCTGCTGGAGTCGCTGCTCGACCGCCTGCGCAAGAGGCCGATGAGTGTGCGCGCACCCGGCGGCGACGGTCGTTGGCACAACGTCGTGTTGGACCCCGAGGCGGTGACCGCCGTGGCCTATAACGCGACCTACCTGTCACCGTCCTACCGCGAGTTCACCGCCGCGGTACGCGCTGCACTCGCTGGTGATGCTCGACCCCTCGGCCGGCTGTTCGCCGAGTTCTGGTGGACCGGCGACACGTCGACAAATCCGCGGCAGTACAGCACGGGTGCCGAAGCCGCCGTCTCCTGTCACGACTACCCGCAGCTGTTCGACTTACGGCGCTCCGAGAGTGCGCGCAAGGAGCAGTACCGCGACGCGTTCGCACGCAAGGAGCGCACCGATCCGGGCCTCTACGGGCCCTTCACCATCGGCGAATACAAGCGATCGGGTTGGACCTCCTTCGGCATGTGCCTGGAATGGCCGAAGCCTCCGCGGGGAGCGAGCTTCGGACCGCCCAAGCCGACCGGGGGCGAATACCCGGCGGTGCCGACGCTGGTGCTTTCGGGTGAACTCGACACCATCACGACAGCGGCCGAGGGCGACATGGTGGCGGAACGGTTCCCGCAGTCGCGCCACATCGTGGTGGCCAACGGCCTGCATGTCGTGGGCGGCGCCCGACCGGATAGCTGCGGACCGCGTCTGGTGCGGCATGTCGTGCGAACCGGCAGCCTCGACATTCCCGTATCGCTCGCGGAGTGCGCAGCCACCGCCCCGATCATCCGTGCCGTCGGCACCTACCCGCGTGAGCTGGCCGGAGTGCAACTGCCCTCTGGGCTTGCTGATGACACCGTTGCGCGCATCACCGTGACCGCGGCCAACACCGCGGCCGATCTCATCGATCGCTGGTGGCAGGCGTATTCCGACACGGGCTTCGGGCTGCGCGGCGGGGAGTACTCCTACGTCGGCGACACGCGTGTGCGCTTCACACTCAGGGGCGTCAAGCTCGTGCGCGACCTACCCGTGAGCGGAACCTTCACATGGGATCGGGCAACCGGCACCGTCTCCGTTGACTTGCGCGTGCCCGGGGCGAGCGGCGTCCGCACGGTGACGGGATCGTGGAACTCCGACGACTCCGGCGCCATAGCCACCCTGCGCGTCACCGGTGCGCTCGGCGCGACCACGCTCACCTTCCCCGCTCCGTAGCCAGCATCGCCGTGCGGCGCATGGCAGGGTGAGGGCATGGATCGGCGCCGCTTCCTTGCCGCGGGGCTCGCGGCTGCGGCGACACCACTGCTGCTGACCACCGACCCGGTGCGCGCCGGTGTACGCCAGAGAGTGCCCGCACCCACCGCCTCGCTTGTCACGCGCTGGGACACCGACCCGTGGTCGCGGGGCTCGTACTCCGCGCTGCCGGTCGGCACGTCGCCCGCGGTGCGACGTACGCTCGCCGACGCCATCGTCGGCGGCCGCATCGCGCTCGCGGGTGAGTACGCGAGCACGCAGTACCCGTCGACGACAACCGGTGCCTACCTCTCGGGCCGGCATGCTGCGCGACGATTGCTCGATCGCGTGAACGCGCGGACCGCCGTGGTCATCGGCGCCGGAATGGCGGGAGCGGCCGCGGCGCAGGCGCTCACCTCGGCGGGAATAGACGTCACCGTGCTCGAGGCACGCGATCGCGTGGGCGGACGCATCTGGAGCAATGAGCAATGGGGAGTGCCGGTCGAGTTGGGTGCCGCGTGGATCCATGGCACGGGCGGCAACCCGCTCGTCCCGCTCGCTCGCGCGGCCAGCCTCGGCCTGGTGCCCACCGACTACGACGACGCGGTCGCGCGCGACACGGTCACCGGCGCACGCTCGGCACGGGCAGAGGCGCGCTGGGACCGACTCGATCGTCTCCTGGAGCAACTCGGCGAGGCGTGGCCCCCGCGTTCGGTCAGCGTCGCGGAATGGCTGGATCGCCAGGGCTGGACCACCGATCGCATCGACTCATGGGCCGCGCAGGTCGAGGTCACGCAGGAATACGCCCTCGACCCGTCCCGCCTGGGCGTGCGCGCCACCGAGGAGGGTGCGACCTATCGCGGCGGTGACGTGATGGTGGCGGGTGGTTACGTCACCATCGTCGACACATTGCTCGACGGCATCGATGTGCGCACGGGCGCAATCGCCGAGTCCGCGACAGTGCGCGGATCGAGCGTGAACGTTGCACTGCGTTCGGGTGATCGCATGAGCGCTGACATCGCTGTCGTGGCCGTGCCCCTCGCGCTCGTACGTGCTGAAGCGCCGGCGATCCCGGACATGAGTGGTGGAGTGCGTCGCGCTCTGCGCGGGCTGGTCACAGGAGTCTTCGAGAAGGTCGTGCTGCGCTATGACGAGCCGTGGTGGGGCGACCGTCAGGTGTACGGCGTCGTCGGGGGCGGAGCGCCAGGTGCGCCCGCTGGCTCCTTGGCCTCCCTGCGTTGGACCGAGTTCTACCCCCTCACCAACGTGCTGGGCTTCCCCGCGCTCGTCGGCTTCTCAGGTGGTCGCGCCGCGAGAACGCGCCCTGCCTCGGATACCGGATGTGTGGCTGAGGCAACCGCTGCTCTCACGGCGGCGTTCGCCCGCTGAGTCCGCTGGCCCACAATGGCTCCGTGATCGAAGTCTCGCCCGCCCATTTCGAAGAACTCGTGGCACAGGCGCTCGAGGCAGTGCCGGAGGAGCTCGCCAAGCTCGTCGACAACGTCATCTTCGTTATCGAGGAGGACGGCCCCGCGGACGACCCGGACCTCCTCGGACTCTACGAAGGCATTGCGCTGACCGAGCGTGACTCGACCTACGCAGGCGCCCTCCCGGACCGCATCACGATCTATCGCAACCCGACTCTGCGCATCTGCGATACCTATGAAGACGTGGTCGAGGAGGTCAACATCACCGTGGTGCACGAGATCGCGCACCACTTTGGCATCGACGACGACCGACTCCACGAACTCGGCTACGACTAGCCGCGAAATCGGCACGCGGCCCCTGGCGTGAGACTAGGGTCCGGACTCATGGAAACGGCGTCCCCTACCGCCGCGCCCGAGATTCCAGAAGAGGCACGCCTCGAGGAGAACGCTCGGAGCGGTTCGCCTCGCTCCCTGGCGGCGACGTGGGCCGGCGTTTTGCTCGCGCCGGGAACGATCATCACCGGCATGGTCGCCGCCGGCGGCTCTGCCGGCCCGGGATTCATCTACGGCTTTGGCGGCCTTGCCGCAGGCATCATCATCGGTACGGCCGCCGTCGCGTTCATCTCCATCTGGGGTCCGCGCACCGGCATGGCGCAGATGCCCCTGGGTCGGCTCGCCTTCGGTGCCCTGAACGTCGTCCCGCAGATCTTCCTCATCGGCAGCCTCATCGCCTACAACGCTCTCAACGACCTTTTCGGGGTCGACGCGCTCGCCACGTCGCTTGGAATTCCGTTCATTGCCGCGCTTGCCGCTGTCGTCGCCATTGAAGTCACCGTTGTCATCGTCGGGGTGCGCCTCATGCGCATCCTCGGCACCGTCATCAGCGCGGTGATGCTGCTCATCAGCATCGGCCTGATCATCGGCGCCGCCCAGGTGCCGCCGGCCGCCGAGCCGCCGGGCATGGAGGGCTTTCCCTTCGGGCCGTTCCTGCTTGCCGTCGGCCTCGGCCTCAGCGGATCCATCTCCTGGACCGTCCAGGCCTGTGACCTCTCACGCGTCCTCCCGGCGCGTTCATCGCCCGCGGGTGTCTTCGCGTGGGTGTTCATCGGCATGACCGTGCCGCTGCTCGTCCTCGGCGGAATCGGTGCGTGGGTGTCGACGGATGCCGCGCTGGACAACCCGATGGTGAGGGTCGATCAACTCCTGGGCGGGGGAGTCCTTGCCACCGTCGCACTGGTGGCACTCGGCACGTCATTGGCAACGGCCAACGCCTTCAACGACTTCAGCGCCGGCCTCAGCTTGAAGCAGATGGGGCTGCGCTTCCCGCGCATTGTCTGCTCGCTCTTCGTCACGACAGCCGGGGTCACCCTCGCGCTCATCAGCCGCAATACCCAACTCGGTCAGTTGACCTCCGACATCGTGCTCTTCGCGGGCTACTACACCGCCCCGTGGTTCGGCGTCGTCATTGTCGAGTTGCTCTATCGCTGGAGCGACCCGCGGCCCTGGGAAACGCTCGCCAGCAAGACGCGTGCGGCGGTGGCTGCCTTCGTCATCGGGTTCATCCTGCTGCTGCCGTTCACGGCGACGCCGCTGGGCAATCAGATCGCCGCCGACTACCCCGTGGCCCTGGGGTGGCTCGGCTGGGTGTCGCGCAATGTCCTGGATGGCGGCGACGGCGCCTACCTGGCCGGCGTGGTGTTCGGCGCCGCCCTCTACGCGATCTTCCGTCGCATCGGGCGGACGCCGAACACCGGCCTTGCTAGCCCATTGGCGTGACTTTGCCGTTCATGTAAACGGCGAGGATCTGCAGCTCACCGGGAGCGGGCGCGTAGTTGACGTACCAGCGCAGCTTGCCAAAGTCCGGCGGGGCCGTCGTTGCCTGCATCAGGTTCATCATCACCAGTGGCGCATCGAGCGGGAACTCATCGGAGTGCTTCTTGCGATAGGCCTCGGCCAACTTGAGTGCCTCATTGGCATTGACAGTCAGCGGCTTGTCGGTGCCGGTGCTGCCGACCCACGCTGACTGAACGACGACCGTCGTGCGGTAGCACAGGCCATAGAAGCGCACCTGCGCGCTGATCACGGACTCCTTGCCACCCGACTTCACCATGATGTTGTAGGCGACCCGGTTGTTGCGCAGGGTCAGCGCCTTGGTGGGGCTCGTCTTATCGCCCTTCTGCGCGAGCAGGTCCACCTCCATGCGTGTGTAAGACACGATCTTGGCGTTCTCACCCATGCGGGCCTTGATCTGCTCGGTGACACGCTCTGAGCGGACCCGGCGATCGGCCTTCTGCATCAGCGGAATGACATCGCCGGTCCAGCCGCAGGCGGCCCCCTGATCGGCCTGGGCCGCGGTGACAGGCGCCACGATGATGCCGGCCGCGAGGGCCAGCGCAGCGCCAATGGACACGAGTCTCATGGTTCCCTCCTCGTCGAGTGGTTCCCACATTCTGCCCGCGGCCGCTCGCTAGGTACAGGCCAGGACGCGTGGTGAAGGGTCGTGGACCGGAGTCGGGGCGCCGAAGATTCAGGCGCGAGGTGCAGCGGCGCGTCGCAGCCGATCGAGGATCGCAGCGGCGATGCCCTCGACATCCGGTGGTGGTGGGACCACGACGATGAACTCGATCCCGCGCGCATCCGCCTCTCGCAGCGCCGCATAGAGACCGCGTGCGTAATCCTCGTTCGTCGCGGGGGCGGCCAACCGCATCACGCCGGGTAGGTCAGGCACTGATGCGGGCGCGAGGAGAGCGATGCGCTCAGCATCCAGTCCTCCTTCTTGCGCGGCGTCGGCATAGGCCTCGGCCGCCTCCCCATCGATGGCGATCGCGATGTGGGCCTGGGGCGCGTAGTGCGACGGCAGCGCGCCGGGCACACGCGGTGTTGTCGTCGAGGACGCCAATGCGGCCATCGCACCGGCCGTCTCGACGACGTCGGCCGCCGTGACTCCACCGGGTCGCAGGATCCGCGGGGCGTCACCGGTGCAGTCGACGATGGTCGACTCCAGGCCAACGCTGCACGGTCCGCCGTCGAGGGCAACGTCGCGTTCGGGGTCGAGGAGTTCCCCGAGTTCGTCGAGTGCGTGCTGGACGGTCGTCGAGCTCACCCGTCCGAAGCGATTGGCACTCGGTGCAACCACAGCGTGCGGTGCACCCTCGGGGTCGAGATCATCCATGGCCTGGAGCACCTCACGCGCCAGGGGATGAGCGGGCACGCGCACCGCCACGGTGTCCTGGCCGCCGGTGATGTCATCGGTCGCGCGCGAGGAGCGCGGGAGCACCAGGGTGAGCGGCCCCGGCCAGAACGCCGCGGCGAGGGCACGGGCGAAGTCAGGACGTGCGGATACCCATGTGCCGAGCGACTGCGGATCGATCGCCGCCTCCGGATCGGCGAGGTGCACGATCACCGGATGTCGCTCAGGGCGACCTTTCGCGGCGTAGACGCGGACGACGGCTGCGGGATCGTCGGCCCGTGCCGCCAGGCCGTAGACGGTCTCGGTGGGCAGCAGAACGAGACCGCCGGCGAGGAGGGCCTCCGCGGCAGCGCGGGGGTCTGTGGTGGTTCGGATCATGCGGCCGTCCCCGCGTGGCGCATGCCGTGGCCGCCCGAGGCAAAGGCGTCCGGTGGAGGAGGTGATTCCGGGGTCTGCATCAGCGCGGTGAGCACCGCGAGGTTGTACTCGCAGTCGGCGAGTGCACCCGGGTCATCAGCGCGCAGCACCTCGGGAATCGCGCGATATTCGTCGCGCGCTGCTGCATAGCGCGTGGCGGCTGCGTCATAGCTGCGCAGCCGCCCGAGAAGCGACGCTGCCTCATGCGTGCACTCGGCCGCGCGTTCAGGCATGGTGTTGTCGGCGTAGGCCGCACGCGCTGCTTCGAGTAGTGCCAGCGCTTCGACGGCGTCGTGCGGGTCGAGTCGACGTCCACGCGCAATGGCCTCACCGTGCCGCGCATCCGCCGCGCGGATGGGATCGGAGAGCGACTCGGCCAGCGAGACGGCCGCATCGAAGGCGGCGATCGCGCCGACGAGGTCACCGGCTTCGTCGCGAGCCGTGCCGAGGGCGGCCTGTAGGTCTGCCTCGGCCGCGGCATCGCCGAGTTCGCGTGCCGAGGGAAGAGCTGATTCCAATACCGTGACCGCCCGCGCCGGGTTGCCGGTCGACGAGAGTCGCCAGGCGAGACCGGGTGCCGCGGTCACCACCGCGCTGGCATCGCCGATCGCCCGGAACCCGTCGAATGCCTCGACCAGCGAGGCGGTCGCATCGTCGTCGCGACCGAGTCCGGCGAGGGCAGCGCCCAGCACCTGCCGAGCGCGGGCTGTGAGCGCCGGGTCGTCATCGCAGTCGCGGATGAGCAGTAGCGATTCGCGCATGGCCTCGTCGTATTGCTCGCGCTCGGCCAGGTGCACGGCGCGCTCATAGCGTGCGGTGCGACGGTCACCTTCCGGTAGGCGTGGATCGGTGATGGCGCGGTCGAGTGCACCAATCGCCTCGCGCGAGGTGCCATCAGCGCGCGCGATCTCGTCATCGAGTTCATCGAGTGCCTTGCGCAGGCGTCGGTTGGTCCACCCCCGCGCGAAGGGGCGCACCTCGGCGACCGCCGTACGCGCGGCCAGCCACTGACCCAACTGCGTCAGGGCCTGGGCGCGGCCGAAACGACTGACCGCCTCGAGCGCATCGAGGTCGACGAGGTTCTCCCCGGGCATGGGCAGACTGGCCGAGACGCTCTGCAGCATCCGCAGGCGCTCGTGTTCGCCGTCGGCCCGCAGCAGGTCGACGTAGCGCAGCGCCTCGTCGAACTCGGGCAGGGCCTCGCCGGGTCGGCCGAGGAGCAGCAGTGCCTGGCCGATCCGGGCGCGCTGCAGGGCAGCCGAGCCGGACTGACCGGCCGCCAGGGCGGCGGTCAGTCGGGCCTGGGCGTCGGCCAGGAAGGCCTCGGCCTGGTCGCGCAAGGGCGATTCGTCCGCCATTCCTCCACTATGGCGCAGGGGGACAACCCCTCGTGCGGGACCCGGGAGCCCCGGGGAAGTGTCAGGGTTCTGTAAGAAGTGCGGCCCGCAGGGTTCCTGGGGGAACATCCACCCTCGCGCAGGCGTCATCCTTGATGGCAGTGAGACCGAATCGCCCTGACGGCGAGCACGGTCCAGGATGGACAGCGTGAACCAGGAGGACGACGTGAGCCAGCAGAACCCGGGCGTGCCCGAGACGGGCGGCTTCGCCCCGTACGGCGCGACCGACCCCTACGCCCCCGTCAACGCGACGCGTGCCTACTCGATGGATGACGTCGTACGCGACCCCTCCGCTGACTACCGCCGCCAGTACGACGCCTACTACGGCGCTGGCGCCTGGGACTACGACAGCTACTACGGCGCGGGTGCCTGGGAACGCGCGCAGGCGACCTCGGCTCCCGTGACGAGCACGCCGGCATCGACCGGTTCCACGGGCCGCAGCGGCAAGGTGGCCCTCGTCGCTGGAGGCATCGCGCTCACCGCGATCGTTGCCGGCACCATCGGCGGGGCGGTCGGGTTCACCGCCGCCCGCCTGGCCGGTCCGCAGGCCCCCGCGGCCGTCGCCGTGCCCGGCCTCGGCGGCAGCACGCAGACCCCGACGAGTCCCGCGGCCGACGGCAGCGTCGCCGCGGTCGCCGAGTTGGTCATGCCGTCCGTCGTGCAGATCAATGTCGAGGGTGGCGGCCAGGGTGGCACCGGCTCGGGCTTCGTCATCCGCGAGGACGGCTACATCCTGACCAACAATCACGTCACGGCCAATGGCAATGACATCTCCGTCACCTTCAGCGACGGCAGCGAGGTGCCCGGCACATTGGTCGGCGCCAATCCGGGATACGACCTCGCGGTCGTCAAGGTCGACAAGACGGGCCTTCCGGCCGTCACGCTCGGATCGTCCGGTGCGCTCAAGGTCGGCGACGCCACCATCGCCATCGGTTCGCCCCTCGGTCTGCAGGGCACCGTGACCTCGGGCATCGTCAGCGCCCTCAACCGGCCCGTCACCGCGGGCGGCGAAGGCGAGACATCGTTCATCAACGCCATCCAGACCGATGCGGCCATCAACCCCGGCAACTCAGGTGGTCCGCTGGTCGACGGCAATGGTGCGGTCATCGGCATCAACTCGGCCATCGCCACGCTCGGTGCCGGCCTGGGCGGTGCCGCGGGCTCCATCGGCCTCGGTTTCGCGATCCCCATCGACACTGCCTCGCGAATCGCCTCGGAGATCATCGCTACGGGTACGTCGTCCACGCCGATCATGGGCGTGCAGCTCGAGATGGACTTCGCGGGTCCGGGAGCGCGGGTCGCCGACCTCACCGACAGCGGCAATGCTCGCGAGGCTGGCCTGCAGCCGGGCGATGTCATTACCGAGTTGAACGGCGTCCCGGTCGTCGACGCCACCGACCTCATCGTCGACATCCGCTCGCTCGCACCGGGCGACGAGGTGACCTTGACCATCGAGCGCGACGGACAGATCCGGACCGTCGAACTCGTCCTCGCGGCGCAGCGAGGCTAGCCGCTAGACAACGGCCACCGCGCCACCGCGCCGGACGTCTCCGATCGCCATGACGGAGCCGTCCGGCGCGCGGCGTACGGCGTGGACTCCGCCGAAGAACAGGTCGGGATCAGCCCACGCGCGCACCGGAATCGGGTCCGCGGCCAGCGCGGCAACGGTCGCCGGGTCATGGCCCGGTTCGATGTCGGTGAGCGTTTCGCCTGGATGCACGCGCGGTGCCGCGACGGCATCCGACAGTGACATGCCGTGGTCGAGATGACGCGCGATCACCCCGCTCAGGGCTGAGCGAATCCGCTCGCTACCCCCCGTGCCCAGTGCGAGCAGGGAGCCGTTTGCTCCCTGCACCAGCGTCGGCGCCATCATCGATCCCATGCGCGTGCCCGGAGGCTGCGCGTGCAGGCCGAGGGGGTTGAGGTCTTCCTCGCCGAGCATGTTGTTGAACGAGATGCCGTTGACCGCAACGCCCGATCCCGAGCCGTTGGAGACCGACAGCGCGGCGATCATGCCGTCGGCATCGATGACGGACACGTGCGTCGTGCCGCGCACGGCCTGCGGTGAAGCGGTATCGAGTTGGCGACGTCGCGCCGTCGCCTCCCGGAGAGCGGCGGCCAGGGCTGGCCACAGGGTCGCGGGATCATCCGAGGCCGGCGTGAGCCCCAAAGCCTCGATGATGATGCTTCCCCCGAAGGACGGCGGTGGATTGGTCCAGATGCGCGCTGGTCCCGCGCCGAGGCGACGTCCGCTGATGGGCCGGCGCAGGATCGGTGCGTATGACTCGAGATCGCGGTGGGTGACCAGCCCGCCATTGACCCGCATCGCGTCAACGAGCGGTGCGGCGTACGCCGGATCCGCCGGACCGGTGATCTCGCCGCGAGCGATCGCGTCGAGCAGATCGGCATACGGTTCGTCGCGGAAGGGCTCGCCGGCGATCGGGGCGGCGTACAGGCGCGCACTCTCGGGCGTCACGCGCAGGATCTCGCCGATCACGCGGATGAACGCGACCTGCACCGCATCGAGCTGAACTCCCACACGTGCCGCGACGATCGCGGGTGCGACGACATCTGCCAGAGGCAAACGCCCCCAGCGCTGGTGCGCATCGAGGTATCCGGCGAAGCAACCGGGAGTCGCGATCGTGCCCCAGCCGACATGGAACTGCTGCTGCGCGGACGATCCGTAGGTCACCGACAGGGTTTGCACCGACGGTTGGACATCGCCACCGCCCAGGCCCGGCACGTCGACGAAGAAGTCGAGGACCACCGGGTCGGCATCGGGCGGGCGGACGAGAAGGAAACCACCGCCACCCAGGCTCGACAGCGTGGGCTCGGCGACCGCCGAGGCGAAGCCCGCGGCGACGGCCGCATCGACGGCATTGCCGCCCGCCTCCAGCGCGGCGACGGCCGCGGCCACGGTGCCGTCCGATCCCCCGGCCACTGCCGCGCGACCAGGCGCTCCCTCAGCCATCAGCGGTGAGGTGAGGGGGATCTCGGCGGACACGACACGCACGCTAGCGAGTGGTCCTAGCCTGACGTCATGCCCGTGGATTTCCACCCGTCGTCGCGCGCCAGCCTCGGCGTGGAGGTCGAGCTCGCCCTGGTCGACGTGGAGAGCGGCGCCCTGGTGTGCCTGGCACCGGAAGTCCTAGAAGAGATCAGTGCACCCTTCGAGACCGGTGAGCATCCGAAGATCAAGAAGGAACTGTTCCAGTGCACGATCGAGGTGATCACCGGCGTGTGCCAGACCGTCGCGCAGGCCAAAGCCGATCTGACCGAGTCGATGCGCGAACTCCAGGGTGTGGTCGAGCGGCGCGGGGCGGGATTCATCGGGGCGGGGCTGCATCCCTTCACGCCATGGCATGAACTCTCGCGGTCGGAGGGCGAGCGCTATGAGCGGCTGGTCGACCGCATCGGCTGGCCCGTACGCCGACTCACCACGCACGGAGTGCATGTGCACGTCGGGGTGCGCTCGGGCGACAAGGCCATCGCCACGGTCAACTCGCTCACCGGCTACCTGCCGATCTTCCTGGCGCTATCCGCGTCGAGCCCGTACTGGAACGGGCGTGACACCCAACTGGCGTCGACGCGGACCAAGATCTTCGAGGCCATGCCCACCACGGGACTGCCGCCGCAATTGCGCGACTGGAACGAGTTCAACGTCTTCCTCGACACCATGATCACGTCGGGAACGATCGAGACTGTGCGAGAGGTGTGGTGGGACATCCGTCCCCACCCGACCTACGGCACTGTCGAACTGCGCATGTGCGATGCCATGCCGACGCTCTGGGAGACGGTGGCCATGGCGGCTCTGGCCCAATGCCTCGTGCAGTCCTTCGACGAGATGATGGATCGCGGCGAGACGCCGCCGGTGCCGCGCGAGTGGATTCGCCGGGAGAACAAGTGGCGAGCGGCACGCTGGGGTATCGATGCCGAGTTGGTCGTCGACGATGCCGGCCACACACGCTCGGTGCGTGACCTCACGCGCGACATCGTCGTCGAACTCGCGCCCGTCGCTGAGCGCCTCGGCTGCTCGACCGAACTCGCCGACCTCCTGGTCATCGCCGACCGCGGACCGAGCTACGTCCGGCAGCGACGACTCGTCGACCAGGGAGCCGAGCTGCCCGAGGTCGTGATGTCGATGCGCCAGGAGATGCTGCACGACCTCGGCATCGAAGGATCGTCACGGTGAGCGATGCGGTCGATGCGCTCGTGGCCGGTCGCGAGCACGAACTCGTCGCGTTTCGCCGCCGCCTGCACGCTCGCCCCGAACTTTCCTACCAGGAGCACGCCACCACCCAGGCGCTCGTGGAGCGGCTACAGGTCGCTGGCCTGACGCCGCGGATCCTCGAGATCGGCACCGGGCTCGTCTGCGACGTACCTGGCAATGCGCCTGGTCCGCTCGTGGTGCTACGCGCTGACATCGACGCACTGGCGATGCCGGATGGCACCGATACCGACTACCGCTCGCGCGTGACCGGTGTCGCCCATGCGTGCGGACACGACGCGCACACGGCGATCGTGCTTGGGGCGGGCCTGGTGTTGCGCGCGCTCACCGAGGTGGATCGCGTGCCGGGCACCGTGCGACTGGTCTTCGAGCCTGCGGAGGAGGCCAATCCCGGCGGCGCCATCGCCGTGGTCAACGAGGGCTGGATCACCGGGGCGGCGTACGTGCTCGGCCTGCACTGCGATCCGAAGATCGACGTCGGGCAGGTGGGCTTGCGCGTCGGGCGGCTCACGGCAGCCTCCGACTCCGTCGAAATCGCCCTGCGGGGACCGGGCGGCCATACCGCGCGGCCGCACCTGACCGTTGACCTCATCGATGTCATGGCGCGGCTGGTGCAGGCCTTCCCGGGTGAAGTGGCGAGCCGCATCGGTTCGTCCGACGACGTCGTCATCGTCTTCGGGGCCGCCCACGCGGGAGATGCGTCCAACGTCATCCCGGCGACGGCGACCCTGCGGTGCTCCGTGCGCTGCGCCGACCGGGGCGCCTGGGATCGCGCCGAGGCAGCGGTCCGTGACGCGGTGCCGGCCATCCTCGAAGGCTCCGGCGCCGACTTCGACATCCGCTACATGCGCGGCGCACCACCGGTCGTGAACGACGCGTCGGCCATTGCCCTGCTCGATGAGGCTGCACGCTCGGTCGTGGGCGACCGCGGTGTCCTCGAGGCTCCGGAGTCCATGGGTGCCGACACCTTTGCGTGGTACGGCGATGTCGCTCCCTCGGCGTATGCGCGACTAGGCACGCATTCCGGGGATCGTCCACGCCGCGATCTGCACGCCTCGACCTTCGACATCGACGAGCGCGCCATCGGCATCGGCGTTCGCCTGCTTACCCTCGCCGCGCTGCGGGGCCTGGAGGACCACCCCTCTCGTTGAGTGGCGGGTTGTGCCGCGCGACACGCCGTGGAAGGGCGGCACAACCCGCCACTCAACGCTGGGCGCCGGGTCGCGAGTGCGGGGCAAACAGGGCAGTCTGTTGGGGTGAATCCGGTCGACTCGGCTACCCAGGCGCTCGCTCGCGGCTTTCGACGCCTCGTCTCGGGAGACCCCGACGGGCAGCCCGACTGGGTGCGCCAACTTGAGAACGGCAGCGACGTCGGCTACTTCGGTCCCGGCTCCGCGACCTGGGATGTGCACGGGTCGCTGCCCACGCTGGTCGGCGGTGTGCGCGCCCTCCTCGTGCAGGCACTGCACCCGGCCGCGCTCGCCGGAGTGCAGGAGCACTCCCGCTACGAGGACGACGCCCTCGGTCGGCTGGCTGGCACCACGCAGTGGCTGACGGTCGTCACCTTCGGCGATCGTGCCCAGGCCGACCGCGAGTGCGCCCGCGTGCGAGGACTGCACCGCAAGGTGAAGGGCGTCTACGACGCCGACGGCGTCGAGCAGGCGTACTCGGCCATGGACCCCGACCTGCTGCGCTGGGTGCACGTGGCGTTCACCGACTCCTTCCTCGCCACCCATCGGGTCTGGGGTGGCCCCATCCGCGGTGGCGAGGACGAATATGTGCGCGAGTGGGCGACGGCGGGCGAACTCGTCGGCGTGGTGGATCCGCCGCGCTCGGTCGCCGAGCTCGAGAAGCAACTGGCGGACTTCGATCCGGTGCTGCGACGCAGCGCGGCCAGTGAGCGCACGGTTCACTTCGTTCGCAATGCTCCGCTTCCGCTCCCCGCGCGAGCTCCCTACGCGGTGCTCTTTGCCGGTGCCGTCTCGACGCTGCCCGCGCACTATCGATCGATGCTGGGCCTGCCCGCGGTGCCATCGACCCTCGCCCGCCCCGCCGTCGGAGCCCTGCTCGGCGCGATGGGTGCAGTGCTGGGTCGACAGTCTCCGTCGCAGCGCAATGCGCGTAGGCGGGCCGCGCGTATTGACGCTGCCTAGTCGAGGTCGCCGCCGCGGGATCGGAGCTTGGTGGCGATGACGACCGCGAGAACTGCCAGCGCTAGTGCGCTCATGAGTGCCGATGGCGCGGGGAAGCGAAGGAGAATGGCACCGATGGCAGCGCCCAGCAGGTAGCCGACGGGCACGCACACCGCTATGTACGCTGCACGCCGTCGCCCGCTCGACCACCAGTCGGCCACCTGCACGATGGCCGCGTTGATGACCACGCTTTGGATCGCGACTCCAACGACGCGGGTGACCACCACGCCCTGGAATCCCTGGCTGACGGCGAGCAGGGCGATCGCGCCGTAGGCCAGTCGGCCCTCCCCGAGTGCGAGGACAGCGAAGGCAACGATGCCGATGCAGGCCGTCTCGATCATGAGCAGGATCACGCGCACCCGATGGCGCGACATGGTGCGGCGCAAAGCATTGCGTAGCGCTACCGCGGCGAAGACGCCACCGATGAAGAAGACCAGGGAGACCAGCGACGCGATGAGGGTGTTGTCGAACCTGCCGGTGGTCAGGTCGACCATGATGATGACGAGGTTCCCCGTTTGGTTGGCAACGAAGACACCGAACCGCTGGTAGGCGACCGTGTCGACGACGCCGCTCATCGCGGCGAGGATCGTGACAAGGCTCATCGCGGCTGGCAGCAGGCGCAGATCGATCTTGGCGTCGGGCAGGGCGCCGTCGTTCGCTTGCGGTCCGGTGGTCATGGCCCGGTGCTACGTCGCCGTCGGCTCGCTGTTGGCCTTGCGCTGCGCGGTGCTGGCCACGCTGGCACCGCTGACCAGGGCCTTACGCCAGGGCGGCACGCCGTCGATCTCGATCTCGAGGGAGAAGGAGAGGAACGTGCGGATGAGCACGATGATGCCGAGGACGATGACGTTGTCGAGGGTGGGCGCGACCGCGACAGTGCGGATGAGGTCACCGGCCACGAGGATCTCGAGGCTGAGCAAGAGGACACCACCGAAGCCCTGACGCATCAGGCGATAGGCCGACTGGCCACTGCGGGTGCGGATCCACTGTCGTATTGACGAGACGGCGAAGAAGATGAGGCCGATGAGCAGGACCGCCGCCGCCAGTGCCTCGAAGACCATGGCCACGAAGGTCATGGCCTCCGTGTAGGTCTGCTCGTTCATGCGGTCTCCTCGGTCAGTCGACGCAGCTCGTCGACGGTTCCCGCTACGAGTTCGCGTGCGTCCGGCACGAGATCGGCGTCCACCGCGTAGCCGATGGTGATCGTATCCGCATACGAGAAGATCGTGGCTGTCATCGGCTGATCACCCGAGCATGGTGCAAATCCCACGACCTGCGAGACCTCGGTGCCCGCGAAGGTCATGGTCGACCGTGGCCCGGGCACGTTCGTGAGCACTCCAACCGCCTTGTTGGCGAAGAAGTCGGTGAGCGCGATGCTCACCTGTCGTGGGGCGGCAGAGATTCCGCGCTGGATGCCGAAGGTGAGCACCGGCTCGTCAGAGTTCTTGATGCGATCCATCCGCGCTCGCGTGGCATGCAGCCGGGCGATCGGATCGGCGGGCTCGAGTGGCAGCACGGCCATGACGAGGGCGAAGTAGTTGCCGAGGTCCTCGGGCAGGTTTTCGGCAATGGGCACGAGGTTGACCGGCACCATCCACTCGACCTCCGGTACTGACTCATCGCCGTGAGCATGCAGGTAGCGGCGAAGGCCACCGCCAACCGCAGTCAGCAGGACGTCGTTGACGCTCGCGTCGTGTCGGCGTCCGATCGCCTTGACCTCGGGCAGTGACAGGGGTGGCGACCACGCGACCGCCTTGCGCATGCCGGGCGTACCCGACCAGACCGTGCGCACGCTCGTGCCCCGCAGGGCGAGCTTGGCCACCGATCCGGTCGTATTGGCCAGCCGATTGTCGATGCCGAGCGATTCGAAGGCATCGATGAGGCGGCCCGGCTGCCGCACGAGCTGCAGGCCCACCTCGAGTCCGGACTCCAGCGCCGTCGTGCCCTCACGCAGCACGCTGGCGGTGGCCTTGGCGATGGCACGAGCACTGTCGACGACTGCCTCAGCTGCGGCTCCGGCAACGCCGGTGGCCACCGACCACACACCATGCTCACCGCGCGCACGTCCGACCATCGCCGAGACGCCTGGATCGTCGGTGTCGCACAGGCTGAGCATCACCTGGGTCATGCGCACGCCATCGGCGATGGCGTGATGGAAGCGTGCAACGAGAGCGGAGCCCTCGGTGCCGTCGGTCAACCGAACGGAGTCGACCAGGGTCACATCCCACAGCGGCCGATCGCGGTCGATGGGGCGCGAGCGCTGCTGGGCGACGTACTCCTCCAACTGCTCCACGTCGGCCGGAGCGGGCAATTCGACGCGGCGCAGATGGCGGTAGATGTCGAAGTGCGGATCCTGCTGCCACACCCACCCACCATCGCCTTGCATAGCGCGGCAGGCAAAGACGGGGAAGCGGTTGACGACGCGCTCACGCACGACAGCGATGACGTCGTCCCACGCGGGGCGTCCGCGCAGGATCATCACGGCATCGATCACCATGAGGTTGTTGGGGCGGTCCATGGTGAGCCACAGCGCGTCCTGGGCGCTCATGGAGCGGGTCTCCGCCAAGGCTGTCCTCCGACGCGGGCCGGGGCGCATCGGGCGGCCCGGGTGGGGGGTGACCACGGTACGCCCGGTGACAGGATGGCGCGCGTGAGCGAGCCGGCCTGGGTGCCCGATCCGCAGCGGCCCACACGCGTCGCGGCGTTCGCCGACCAGGCCGGGCGTCGCGTCGGTCGCGATCTGAGCACCCCCGAGGCCCTGCACGCCTGGTCGATCGAGGACCCCGATGCCTTCTGGTCGGCGGTCTGGGACTTCCTGGGCGTCGTCGGCGAGCGGAGCCCGGTGGCGGCCGAGCCAGCCGAGCTGCCCGACGCGCGTTTCTTCCCCGGTGCTCGACTCAACCTTGCGGAGAACTACCTCCATGCGCTGCCTGACCGTGAGGGACAGCCGCTGGTGGTGCAGACCGCGGAGGTAGGCGACGGTGTCGGCATCGTGGCGTCCATCGACCGCGATGACCTTGTCAGCCGTGTTGCGGAGACCGCGGCGCTGCTGAGATCACGTGGCATCTCGCCCGGGGACCGCGTTGTGCTGGTCCTGCCTGTTGGCATCGATGCGCTCGTTGTCACTCTTGGCGCCCTGGCGGTCGGGGCGACCGTCGCCAGCGCGTCGCCGGAGTTCGGCGTTCCCGCCATCATCGATCGCTTCGGCCAGCTCGACCCGGTCGTGCTCGTGGCGACGACGTCGTATCGATGGAACGGCAAGCGCCACGACCGCCGCGACCACCTCGTCGAGCTGGTTCGCGACCTGCCGAGTGTGACGACCGTGTTGGTCGTGCCTGGTGCCGACGACCCGACCAGCCCCGTCGACCCCGATGTCGTCGATCTCTCCCGACTCGCCGCACGCTTCGTCGCCGGCACGAGCCGGCTCATCCAGGTCGATCTGCTCCACGAGGCGCAGCGTCGCTACGCGGGGGCGGAGCCGCAGTACCTCCGCCTTCCCTTCGATCATCCGGCGTACGTGCTGTTCTCGTCGGGCACGACCGGCAAGCCCAAGAGCCTGGTCCACCGGGCGGGTGGGGCACTGCTCAAGCATCTCGTCGAAGCGGGCCTGCACGCCGACGTCGGCCCTGGCGATCGCCTGCCCTTCTTCACCACGACCGGCTGGATGATGTGGAACTGGGAGATCTCGACCCTGGCGACGGGCGCCACCCTCGTCCTGCACGACGGGGCGCCGACCTTCCCGACCGTTGACGCGCTGTTCGACGTGGCGGAACTCGCTGAGCTGACGCATCTGGGCCTCGGTGCGCGCCTGGTCGACGGTATGCGGGCCGACCGCGCGCGGCTTCGCAATGGACGCGACCTCACTGATCTGCGCATGGTGCTCGTCACCGGATCGCCGCTGACCGAGCCGTCAGCGCAATGGCTGGTCGATGAGCTCGGCCCGGGGGTCATGCCGAATCCGATCTCCGGGGGAACCGACCTGGTCGGCTGCTTCCTCGCCGGCACGCCCACGCGCGCGTTCTACGCGGGGGAGCTCCCCGGGCCGGCACTGGCCATGGATGTCGACGTGTACGACGAGGCGGGTCATGCGATGAGCGACGACTCACCCGGTGAGTTGATCTGCCGCAACACGTTCCCGACCGTCCCGCTGCGGATCTGGGGTGATGACGACGGGTCGCGGCTGCGCGCGACCTACTTCGAGCGCTACCCCGGGGTGTGGACGCACGGTGACCTGACGTCGAAGTTGCCGAGCGGTGGCTTCGTGATTCACGGCCGATCCGATGCCACGTTGAACGTCGCAGGGGTCCGCATCGGCACCGGCGAGATCTACGCGGCTCTCGAGCATGTTCCGGAGGTCATCGACGCGCTCGCCTTCGCCCAGGCCTGGCAGGGCGACACACGCATGGTGCTGCTCGTGGTGCTCGCCTCCGGGGCCCACCTGGACGATGCCCTGCGCGACCGCATTCGGGCGACCCTGCGCGAGCGCGGATCTCCTCGCCACGTGCCCGCCGTGGTGCTTGCCGTCGATGAGTTGCCGCGCACGTTGACGGGCAAGCTGGCCGAGATCGCCGTTGCCGATACCGTCAATGGACGACCCGTGCGCAATCGTGACGCGCTGGGCAACCCGCAGGCACTGGACGCCATCGCCGCGAGAGAGGAACTTCGGTCGTGAACGCTCAGGCCCTCCTTCTCGACGTCGGTGTCGTGCTCTTCAAGTCGGCGTGGGAGATCGCCGACGACTACGAGCGCCTGCGCGGATTGCCCCCGGGCACGGTCGTCGGACGCGGTCCCCTCGAGTGGACGGCGCCCGACGAGACCTGGGAGCGCTATCGCCGCGGGGAGATCACCGAGCGCGACTACTGGCTGACCTTCGCCGAGACCGCCGTAGCGAACGGCGCTCCGCTCGATGGCCACCCGCACCTGATGCGGGCGATGTTCCAACTGCCGGGTGTGGAGCCGGTGCGCTCGGAGGCCCTGGCCCTGGTCGCCGAATGCAAGGCAGCCGGTCGCTCCCTGGGCATCCTCACCAATGAACTCATGGACTTCCAGGGACGTGAGTGGGTGGAGGCGCAGGGCTGGTTCCCCGACTTCCCGGTGCTGGTGGACTCCTCCGAACTCGGCATCCGCAAGCCCGATCCGCGCCCCTACCTGCTCTCCGCCGAACTACTCGGCCTGCCGTGCGAGGAGATCGTCTTCATCGACGACAACCCTTCCTACGTGGAAGGCGGCCTCGCCGTGGGGATGCGCAGCATCCTGCTCGACGTGCTCGACCCCGCTGCCGCCTTCGACGCTGCACGCCGCGAACTCGGTCTGTGACTCGGGGCTGGACTGTCGTCCAGCGGTATTCGTCACAGGTCTGTGCCACCATGAGGTGCGCCCACGGGGGGCGAGGCGGTAACCGCCCACGGGGGGCGACGGGGTAGCGGCCTAGTGCCGCTGGGATTCGGGGGGATCCACGTGCTCGACGACCAGGTCACGACCACGGCCGCGCGGCATGACGCGACGGCGACGATCAGTGCACGGGCCACCACCGTGCTCATCCTCGACGAGGATGCGACGTCGTCTCCGGTGCGCGATGTCATCGATGCACTAGAGGCCGCGGGGATGCGCGTCGATGTTCATGCGCCGTCCCACCGCAGTGAGGGTGGACTACTGCCGCTCGATGCCGTGCGCTACGACATCGTGGTCCTGCGTCCAGAGGCACCTGCTGCGTCATCCGCACCACGGGCGGCCTTGGCCGATGTCGAGATCGGGCGGCTGCGCATCGACACTCAGCGCCGCATGGTGCTGGTCGATGGCGCACCCGTGCGCATGTCGGCCCGCGAGTTCACGTTGCTGCACTACCTCGCCAGTTATCCGGGGATCGTGTTCAGTCGCGAGGCGCTTCTGCGTGCGGTGTGGGGATCCAATTGGCGCACGGAGGGGTCCGTCACCGAATACGTGAGGCGCGTGCGGATGCTCCTGGAGCCCACGGGCATTGGCGAGTGCATCGCCACCCGCAAGGGCTTCGGTTACTCGTTCGACCCCGACGCCGTCCAGTAGTCCTAGCGCTTGCGGGCGGAAAGACCGACCGCGGCCAGGGCGGCGAGGCCGACGGCCGTCGCCACTCCCACGACCGTGCGCTGCTTGCGCACCGTGGGCTCGATCTCGGCATAGGGCGTCGTGCTGAACGACACCATCTCGTATCGGGTCTTGTAGCGGTCACCCAGAGCCCGATTGAGCAATTGCTCGGTGCGGTGAACGATTTGGTACGACGGCGTACTCACCAGGTCTCGCATCTCGATGAAGTTGTGCAGTGCCAGATCGGCGATCGCATCGCCCTGGGGCTTGCGTATCGAGGCGTAGGCCGCGAGCGCGGGTTCCCAGTTGCCGGCGTGGAGTTCGAGTTGCTGCACGAGTTCGATGCAGTCCTCGAATCCGGCATTCGCGCCCTGGCCGTAGAAAGGGACGATGGCGTGCGCAGCGTCGCCGATCAGCGCGACCCCGCCAGCGTTCCAGGGGGCGCACCGCACGGTGAGCAACGAGCCGATCGGGTGGAGGCGGTAGTCCTCCTCGAGGTTGGGCATCAGTTCGGACGCGTCGGGGTAGTTGTCGTCGAAGTAGCGCCGGGCCTTCTCGGGGGTATCGATGTCCTCGAAGGAGGCCGGGCCCTTGCGCGGCCAGAAGAGCGTCGCCGTGAAGGACTTGTCGAGGTTGGGCAGGGCGATCATCATCGAGGCGCCACGGGGCCAGATATGCAGGGCACCGGGATCGAGGGCGAAGTCGCCGTCGACGGCCGGGATGGTCAACTCCTTGTAGCTGTGACTCAGGTAGTCCTGCGAGTAGTCGAAGCCATCGCGGGACTGCATCGCCCGGCGGACGACGCTGAAGGCGCCGTCGGAGCCGATGATGGCATCGGCGCTGACATCGACAGTGCCCTCCGGAGCAGCGAACGTCATCTCCCGCGTATCGATATCGAGCGCGGTCAACCGGTGGTCGAAGCGCAGGGTGACGTTGGGCAGCTCCTCGGCGGCATCCAGCAGCACGGCATTGAGCTCGCCCCGGCTGATGGAGTTGATGCCGTGCTCGCCGTCGGCGCTGTAGGGCTGATACTCCTGCTCGCCGTCGACGGCATGGATCATCCGGCCCTTCATGAGGAGCCCGCGTGCGAGCACTCGCTCCTCGAGCCCCACGTGACGCAGGGCGGTGAGGCCGCGGGTGGAGATGGCCAGGTTGATGCTGCGTCCACGCTCGGCACCGGTGGCACGCGGGTCGCTGCGACGCTCGTACACCGCGACGTCGTAGCCGCGGCGCCCCAGCATCGTGGCGAGCAGGGCACCGGTGAGACCGGCCCCGACGATGGCGACGCGCTGGCTCATGGATCTGCCTCCGATACCTAGGACGAGCTCAGACTAAGGAATGCCTCGGCATTGCCACCGAGGATGCGCGCCCGGTCGTCTCCGGAGAGAAAGGATGCGTCTCGCACGACGCGCCCGGCCGGACGCTCACCGAGCGGATAGGGGTAGTCCGAGCCCATGAGCACCCGATCGATGCCCATGGTGTCGATCAGGAGGCGCAGCGCGCGCTCGTCGAAGACGACGGAATCGACGAAGAAGCGGTCGAGATAGGCCGAGGGGGGCTGCGCGGAGACACCGACGACGTCGGGGCGCTGGTGCCAGGCGTTGTCCATGCGTCCGACCCAGTACGGAAACGACCCGCCGCCGTGCGCGAAGCACAGTCGCAGGTCGGGACTCACGCGATCGAAGACTCCGCCGAGGATCAGGGCGAGGATCGAGAGGTGCGTCTCGGCCGGCATGCCGACGAGCCACTGCCCCATCCAGCGATCCAGTCGCTCCGACGAGGGCATGTCCCAGGGGTGCACGAAGACGGGCACGCCCTGCGCGGCGCAGTGCTGGAGGAACTCCACCACGCCCGGATCGTCGAGGTCGCGCTCGCCCACGTGATTGCCGATCTCGACGCCGATATGGCCGGCCTCGATGCAGCGGTCGAGTTCGGCGCAGGCCGCGTCGACATCCTGCAGCGGTACCTGGCAGAAGGGCAGCAGTCGATCGGGCAGCCCGGCGCAGATGTCGAGCGTGAGGTCATTGAAGATCCGGGCCACCTGGGCCGCAGCGTCCGCGGACCGCGCGTAGGAGAAGAAGACGGGCGTGGGGGAGACGACCTGCACGTCGACTCCATCGGCATCCATGTCGGAGGCACGCACCTCGGGGTCCCAGCACTGACTGGTGATGCGACGGAACTCGCGATCGCCGATGAGGATCATCGCGTCGCGCTCGGACTCGATCCGCAGCCTGGGCCATGGCTCTGCGTCGCCTGTGGCCTCGGTGAGATCGGGCCAGCCGCGCGGGACATCGTGCGAGTGGATGTCGATGACGGCCAAGTGTCAGCCCTTGCCGGGGTGCAGGTGTCCGCACGAGCCGCACGTGCGGGCGGACTCATCGGAGTAGAACGCCTCGAAGATCGGCGGTAGATCGGCGGCGATATCGCGTACCTGCAACTCGACCTCATGCACCTTGGTGCCGCACTCGGGGCAGTACCACTGGAACTTCTCCAGCGTGCCCTCCCCGCGCGGGCGCTCGAATACCAGGCCGATCGATCCGGCCTCGGGACGCTGGGGGGAGTGCGGCATGAAGCGCGGCAGGACCCACATCTCGCCCTCGCGAATATCGACGCGAGCCGGCCCGTCGGGCGTCATGACGTTGACATGCATGTTGCCCTTGACCTGGTAGAAGACCTCCTCGTAAGGATCGACGTGGAAGTCGGTGCGCTGATTGGGGCCGCCCACCACCATCACGATGAAGTCGTCATGGCCGGGGAACATCTCCTTGTTGGCCACGGGTGGCTTGAGGTTGGGGCCGTTTTCGGCGACCCATTCGTTGAAGTTCAAGGTCTTGGTGATGTCGGACATGATCAGCCTTCCCTGTGGCGGACTGCGACCGCAGTGATCTCGATGAGTAGGTGGGGGTGGGGGAGTTCTCGGACGGCCACGGTCGTGCGCGTGGGCCCGGTGTGGTCGAAGAACTCGGCGTAGACCTCGTTGTAGCCCGCGAAGTCGGCCATGTCGACCAGATAGGTCGTGACCTGCACCAGGTCGGTCAGGTCGGCGTCGACCGACCGCAGGATGTCGCGGATGTTCTCGATGACCGCCCGGGTCTGCTGGCGGATATCGAGGCGCACGCTGCCGTCAGCACCGACCTCGACGCCCGCGAACGTGTCATCGGCCCTGCGGCTGCTCGTGCCGGACACCCAGATCTGGTCGCCCACGGTCTTCACGTGGGGATAGGCCCCGCGGGGGGTCGCCTTGCCGGGCACCACCTTGGCCGTCACGTCACTCATTGTGCTCCCGGCCGCAGGGTCTCGGTGAGCAGGTCGCGTCGCAGCCCGGAGACCCGTGTGGAGGGGTCGAGGATCTCGTAGTGCGTGTCTCCCGGGATCACCGTGAGCTCGGCATCGATTCCCTGAGCGAGAAGGTGCGCGAGGTAGGCCTCGCTCTGCGACACGGGTACGTCCTCGTCGGCATCGCCGTGCAGGAGGATGCGTCGCCCTTCCGGATCCGGTGTCAGCACGCATGGATCGGTGGCGGCGTACCGGTCGGGCACGTCCTCCGGTCGACCGCCCATGAACGTGTCGATGGCACCGTCGCCCAGGTGCTCGTGGCTGGCCTTCACCAGCGCGGCGATGGGCGCGTGGAGAACGACGAGGTCGAACGTCGGTGCGGTGGGATCGGCCCCGGGTGCATCGGCGGGTAGCCCACGACGCGATGTCGCCCACGCGGCGAGGCCCCCACCAGCAGAGTGGCCCACGAGTGCGCGTCGCGTGGAGTCCACGCCGTGGTGCTGTGCGCGGGCCAGGCCATGGTCGATCGCAGCGGCGACGTCAAGGAGAGTCGACGGCCACGGGTGCTCGTAGGTGCGGTACTCCAGGCTCCACACCGCGAAGCCGTGCGAGGTGAGATCGAGAGCCGTGGCTTCCTCGAGATCCAGTCGCCACACGGGCCGGAAGTAGCC
>NBNH01000172.1 GCA_004379115.1 Actinomycetales bacterium mxb001 | reverse complement strand
CGCTCTACCAACTGAGCTAACAACCCCCTGCTGTGGGCATTATTCTACCAGAATCAGCCACGATCCTGCAGCTGCGCGACCTGGGCGCGATTCAGGGCCGACTCCAGTTCGCTGATACGTTCTAGCAAGCGGAAGCCGAGTGCCAACGCATGCACATCCAGGTCCAGTTCTAGATCTTCGCGAATACGACGCAGACGGCGTGCCAAAACCATGGCTTGATTGTCGAAAGTCCAGTCTCCCAATGATTGACCCATGGGCTTAAGAACACCGACTTCAACGAGCGATACGACGTCTGTCTTTTGCAGGCCGGCGACCTGCGTAAATTCGCTGACGCTCAGCCAGGTCGCTTCTAGGGTACTCATGTGTTCAGTCATCGTCATCCTCACGCGTGGCGATGCGCTTCCGCCACAAAGTGGCCGCGCGGATTAAAGGTAGAGGCCTCTGCAAGCTGCTGATAAAGTGCCTTCTCGGTATCGCTGAGTTCGGTGGGTGTCGCGACCTGTACGATCACATACAGGTCCCCCGCGCCCTCTTTAGGCTTGGGTAAGCCTCGACCACCGAGCCGTAACTTGCGTCCTGCCGGCGTCCCCGCCGGGATCTTCATCCGTACCGTGCTATCGAGGGTAGGCACATCAATCTCGGCACCCAGTGCCGCCTCCCACGGCGTGACCGGCAGGTCGAGGAAGAGATCGTGCCCGTCGGCACGGAATAACGGATGCGGGTGCAAGGCAATGTTGAGGTACAGATCCCCGTTCGGACCACCATTGAAACCCTTGCCGCCTTTGCCGGGCAGACGCATTTTTTGACCATGGGTAGCACCCTTCGGAATCCGTGCCTTGAATTCCTGCGGTACGCGGTGCAGCTGACCTTGGGCATCATACTCAGGCATCTCCAGGTTCAGTGCTAGCGTCGTGCCTCTGGCCGCTTCGTCCAATGAGATGTGTGCCGTGACTTCGAAGTCCTGGCCCGGTGCCTGAAAGTTTTGGCTGCCGGTATGTCCACGACCCGCATGAGCGCTTCGCTGACGCCCCATTTGCGCGAACAGCTCGGAAAGATCGATATCTTCGAATCCGGCACCTTCAAAGCCACCTGCCCCGAAGCCACCGCCGCCAAAGC
>NBNH01000021.1 GCA_004379115.1 Actinomycetales bacterium mxb001 | reverse complement strand
CCATTGGTGCCCTCACACTCGTGCTGGCAGTGACGCTTCCACCGATCGAGATCGCGCCAGGAATGGCGGCCAACCCGGTGACCGGACGCTGGTACCTCGCCGCGATGAATTGGGTGTGGCGTGCCGGCGTGCTGGTGACCTTCGCCGGCGCCATCTGGTACATCGTGCGGATCGTGCAGGCCCTCGGACGACCGACTGAGCACCACGAGCAGGCTTCTTCGGGAGATTCGGGGCGAAAGCTGCCCTCGGATTCCCGAAGAACGGCCTAGCCAGCGACGCGGTAGCTCAGCGTGGCGCCCGCTTCCACCTCAAGGTCGTAACTCCCCGACGGCGTGAGCCATCCGGAGAACGGCGGACGGACGAGGCCCTGCAGTCGGACGACGACGATGTCGTCGGCGAGTGCGACAGATCGAAGACGGACGTCAGCGGATGAGCGCCGAATGAATCGCTCGACGGCAGACCGCACGCGCGTGGGTTCCAGGCGGATACCCGAGGCTGCCCCCTGTTGGTAGTAGGCCTCGACATCGATGGCCTGGGCGCCTGCTAGAGCGGCCGAATCTGCTTGCGCTTGGAGTGAGCGTCGGGCAAGGAAGAGCGCCGAGGCATCCACCACCACTCCAACAGCAAGAACGCACACGACAATCAGGCCCAGGGACAAGATGAGGACGCTTCCCTGGTCATTTCTCAGCCGCTTCATAGCGCGCTCCGGTATTCGTCGACGGGAACGACGTGATCGGCCGATACACGAATGGATCCGACCGTGGACTCCGCCAGTGACTCAGGCAGGAAGGGCAGCTTCACCTTGAGGCTAACCGAAACACGCACCTGGGATCCCGGCGCCAGGCATGCTCCATCGCAATCGATGATCAGTGAGTCAGGACGTGCGTCGAAGCCCTGATCCGCCAGGGCGAGCGAAGTCGCCAGCCGTGCGCTGCGTACGCCCTCGCTCGAAGTGTTGGATTGCACGAACGCGCGTCCTGCTTCTCGCGCCGCCTGGGTGACCGCGTAGGCACCCGCCTGCACGCGCATGGCTCCTAGCACGACATAGACCACCGGCACGATGACGAGGACCACGAGAACCACGAACTCAACGACAGCCGAGCCGCTATCGGACTTGAGACGCTCGATGTTCATGGAATCTCCTGCATGGCGTGACCATCGACGGTGAGCGATGCGGGCCCGAGGAGCCCGATGAGGGGCAGCCGTCCAGTCACCGACACACGCACCACCGGAACTCCATCGACACGCGTGCGGTAAGCCTCCACGCGTTCGGCCGCACCGCCGCCAAGCACATTGGCCAGCACATCGCGAGTACGACGTTCGGCGACCACCGTGCTGGACCCCGCTAGCGCCCCGGCTCGAGCGCCCTCCGCCGCGGCCGCCGTGAGGGTCGAACGGACGTGCAGAGCAAGCACGACCTGCAGGACCCCCACGGCAACCGCCAGGACGAGTGGGGCCACCAGGGCAAACTCCACCACGGAACTGCCGCGGTCCTCGCGCCAGTTCACGGTCCCGAGACGCTGTTGATGGCGCGATCAAGCACGCTCGTCAACGCGTCGTCGGCAACGAGCCACAGGGCCGTCACCAGGCCGGCGGTCATGACGGCGACGAGAACCCATCCGGGAACATCGCCTCGGTCCGACTTGAGGACGGCTGCTCGCGCGAGCAGTCGATGAACGAGGATGTGTGCGTATTTCATTTCTTCTCCTTGTGTTGAGGGTTAGGGCACCGTGAGATTGAGGCCATGAATGCCGGGAAAGAGGGCGATGACGACGACGATCGGCAGGATGAAGAACACGACGGGCACCAGCATGAGAATCTCCTTGCGCCCTGCGCTCTCGAGCAGCTGCCGGCGAGCGGCCGCCCGAGCATCAGCCGCCTGCGCGCGCAGGACCTCTGCCATGGGGGTCCCACGTTCGGTGGCAATGGCGATCCCGTCGACGAACCTCGCCACCTCACCGCTAGGACTGATGTCACCGAGACCCCGCAGCGCAGCCACCATCGGTGTGCCACTACGAACGCTGCGCACGACGTCGGACAGGTCATCAGCAAGGTCACCGGACATGTGGGTGGACACCCGGTCCAGGGCAGCAATCGGAGACTCACCGGCGGATACCGCGAAGGCCAGGAGTTCGGCCGCCGCCGGCAACTGGTCGGACATCCTCTGGCCGCGACGTCGAACCTCGGAGGCGAGCTTGCGGCCGTTCAGGAGCACCCCGACGAATCCGGCGAGCACGAGGATCAGCAGTGACAGGAACGGGCCGGGAAGCTGTCCTCGCGCGGACGCAACCACGATGACGGCGGCCCCGATCAGCATTCCGCCTGCTGCCCAGATCACCTGTTCAAGACGGTAGCGAGAGATATCGGCCGAACGGCCTGCCCGGCGAAGCTGCCGCGCCAGGGTGACCGAACGATCGCTGTCTCGCCCCAGCACTCGCGACAGTGCATCGATGAAGGGCCGGGAGATCTCGATGAGCGATCCAAGTGGCCCGAGACTGGTGGGTGCCATGCGCATCGATGGCCGCATCAAGCGATCGGCGAGGCGAGGTGGGCGTAGTGCCAATAGCCCCGCGAGCGTGAGGAGCACCCCGGCGCCGAGGAAGATGCCAAGCAAGGCTCCCGTGCCACTCATCGCATCACCCGGGGCTCGTCGGGAAGACGACCGAAGGCGATCATGACTCGGTACGCGATGATCGACAGGACGGCGGCCGCCAGCAAAATGGCCGTGCCAGCGGTAGTCCGGTAGGCCGCCACGGCCTCCGGGCGCGTGCAGAGCAAGAGAAGCGTGATCCAGGGGGCCGCAACAGCGACTCGCGCCGCGTTAACGGTCCAGCTCTGTCGGGCCTCGATATCTCCGCGCGAGCGGGCGTCCTGACGGACGAAGTCGCTCAACGTGGCGAGGACCTTGCCAAGATCCGTGCCACCCACTTCGCGCGCTGTGGCGAGGGCAAGGATCACACGGTCGGCGACCGGGTCGCGCAGTAGCGAACTCAGGACCGCGAGCGCCTGATCGAATGACCCGGTCGCCCGATACTCCGACGCGAAACGGGCGAACGCCGGCCGAAGTGGTGCTGGCCCGCGGGTGGACAGGTCGACGACCGCCTCGGGAAGAGACAGCCCCGCTTTGACGGCGGAAGACAGGAGGTCGACCGCATCGGGCCAGCCTGAGCGCAACGCCTTCGCTCGTTGCCGGGCCCGTCGCCGAAGGACGAGCACGGGCGCGTAGGCCAGGACGAGCGCTGCTATCACGGCTGCTGCCGGAAGGCCCGTGATGACGAGAGCGATGAAGCCGCCGACCAGCGCCACACCGCAGCAGGCACCCACGAGAGCACCGGGTGTCATGCGCTCGACGCCCGCCCCGTCGATGAGCCGACGCAGCCGAGAGGGTCGGCGACTCCTGGCCTTTGGCTGGGAGGTCAGGCCTAGCAGGACAAGAAGCAGCCCGACACCTGCCAGGAGGCCGACAACGATACCCATCACGCCGCCTGTGCCGCGGGTGACAGCAGGGCAGCCACGTCGAAGCCGGCCGCCTCGAATCGATCCCGATGAGGAGGGAAGCCGGTGCCGCGTGCGAGGCGTCCGTGCCGTAGTGAGAAGAGATCGGCGATCTCCACGACGCCTCCCTCGACGCGACCGGGCAGAGCGGCGATCTCCTGGATGCGCCGACGTCCATCGCGCCCTGTGGCCGTGTGCACCACGATGTCCACGCAGCCGGCAACGGTGGGGACGACGAAGTCTGCCGAGATGTTCTGGCCCGCGAGAAGGGGAAGTGTGCACAGTTTGGTGACGGCCTCGCGGGCGGAGTTGGCGTGCAGTGTGGCGGCGGCAGGCATCCCACTGTTCATCGCCACCAACAGATCCAGTGCCTCGGCTTGTCGCACCTCGCCGACGACGAGACGGGACGGCCTCATGCGCAATGCCTCACGAACGAGACGGCGCAGCGGGATCTCGCCGGTGCCCTCCAAGCTCGCATCCCGTGTCTGCATCGCCACCCAGTCGGGGTGGCGTGGGAGGTTGATCTCGAATACCTCTTCGCAGCTCACGACACGCTCGCTCGCCGGCAGACACCCCAGCAGGGCGTTGAGCAACGTTGTCTTGCCCGCCTGAGTGCCACCGGCGACAACGATGTTGAGGCCGCTGATCACGGCCGCCTCAAGGAAGCAGGCCGCCTCGGATGTCACGGTGCCGGTCGGCACCAAGTCGTGAATCTGCGTCGGACGCATGACAAATCGACGGATATTCACGGCCCAGTGAGCTCGCGTGATGTCAGGAATGGCGACGTGAAGGCGCGACCCATCGGGCAGCATCGCATCGACGAACGGCGTGCTCAGGTCAATGCGTCGCCCCGACCACTGAAGCATGCGTTCGACCAGGCTGCGCACTTCGGCATCGGTCAATACCGTCGTGGTGAGCTCGCTGCGCCCGGCGCGTGCAATGAAGACGCGGCCCGGCTCATTGATCCAGACCTCCTCGACCTCGGGATCGTCAAAGAAGGGCTGGAGCGGCCCGAATCCGGCGATGCGGTCATGAACCTGCTGGGCGACGCCAGCGCCGTCGACGACGACATCGTCGCCTTCTCGGACCTCAGCGGCTAGGGCCTCGTCGACCACTCGCCGGACGGCGTTTCGATCGCGAATCGGATCGATCCCACTGCGGCGCACGACGTCGCGCACTCGGTCTTCGACGCGCTCGATGAGTGCCCGTTCCATTCCATCCCCCAGTCGTCTACTGCGTGATGCAACGACGGTAGGAATCGAGGCGAAGTCAGACAATGCGAGATCGCGCACTGTGGATGCGCGTTAGCGCATTCCTGCGTAGAGCACGTGGATCTTGACCTTTCGGCACGCCAATCGCGCATGGAGCGTGCGCGGTGCCCCGACGGTGAGCAGTTGGCTACGAGCCGCCGGCCATGAGCCGACCGATGTGGGCCCGGTCCGCGTCGGCCGCGTCGAGGACGTCGACGAGTCGACCGTCGTACATCACGCCCACGCGGTCAGACAGGCCGAGGATCTCGTCCAACTCGGCGGACACGAGCAGGACGGCGGCACCGCGGTCGCGGACACCGACGATCTGGGAGTGGATGAACTCGATCGAGCCGACATCGACACCGCGGGTTGGCTGGGCGGCGATGAGGACGACGGGATCGGCGGCCAGCTCGCGAGCGATGACGACCTTCTGCTTGTTGCCACCTGACAGCGACTGGACTGTCGTGTCGATCGTCGGCGTGCGGATATCAAACTGCTGCACGAGTTCGGTGGACAGAGCGTTGATGGCCTTGCGATTGCGCACGCCGCGTGACGCGAACTCGGGTTCGTCGAAGCGGTCGAGGACGAGGTTGTCGGCCACGGAGTAGGGGCCGACGAGGCCGTCCTTCTCACGGTCCTCGGGCACGTGACCTACGCCGAGCGAGTGGATGTCGTGAGGTGGCTTGTTGTGGACGTCCTGGCCATTGACCGTGACGGCGGTCGCGGTGCTTCGTCGAAGTCCGGTGAGGGCCTGGACGAGTTCGCGCTGGCCATTGCCCTCGACACCGGCGATGCCGAAGATCTCTCCGGCACGTACCTGCAGGGAGACATCGCGCACCGC
>NBNH01000171.1 GCA_004379115.1 Actinomycetales bacterium mxb001 | reverse complement strand
TTCCGACGCGATCCGACGTACCGGCCGATCATCACCGTTGCCAAGGGAGTCTTTGGAACCCTCGGGATCCGATTCGACATCGTCGGGGAGGCGAACATCCCTCTCGAGGGGGGTGCCCTGCTCGCGATGAACCACACGAGCTTCCTCGACTTCGCGCTCGGGGGGATGCCCGCGCACCTGCGGGGTAAGCGACTCGTGCGCTACATGGCCAAGGACGCGGTCTTCAAGCACTGGCTCGGCGGCCCGCTCATGCGCGGCATGCGACACATCCCCGTCGACCGCGAGCAGGGCAGCCAATCTTTCCGCGACGCCGTGACCTACCTCAAGGCTGGTGAGCTCGTCGGAATCTTCCCGGAAGCCACCATGAGTCGCGCGATGGACATCAAGGAGATCAAGACCGGAGCCGTGCGCATCGCGATGGCAGCCGATGTACCTCTCATTCCTATGTGCATCCTCGGCGGTGCGCGGATCCTGTCGTATGGTCACAAGGACTTCTCGCGTGGCACCGAAGTGGCGATCACGGTGGGCGAGGCCATGCATCCCAAGCGTGGTCAGGATGCGGAGGTGCTCACGGTCGAACTCCAGTCGCGCATGCGCAACCTGCTCGATCAGACCGTGGCGCGCTATCCCTACGAGGGCTCGCCCTGGTGGATCCCGGCACGCCTGGGCGGTTCCGCGCCGACCCTGGAGCAGGCAGAGGTCCTCGACCAGCAGGCCAGGGCGGAGCGAGCGGCGAAGAAGGCCGCGAAAGGGTCGGGTAACTCCGCCGAGAAGCCCTAGCGACGTGCGTGTGGCGCGGTGTGGATCCGCTGGCTTCTGCGGAAGTGGTCCGGAACCACGCCCAATGTCGAAGAACCACCGCTCTGAACCGCTGACGTCGATGACCGTCCCTTGCGCGCGGGACAGCGCGTTGATCACCGACAGACAGCGGCTTGATCAGAGCGCCACTCGTGTGCCGTGATTGCCTGACAGGTCCTGCACATCTGCTTGCCGATCCCTTGCCGTGGCGTGCCGTGCGCTCGTGCGATCGGCTCAACGCGCGATGGTGTCTGCGAGACACCTCGGGGATGTCTCTCCGCCGGAGAGGAGCCCTGCATGACAACGGTGAACGTGCTCGGTCATCTGTCCGTGGTGGCTGATGATGAGCGAGCGCTGGTGCTCGCCCCGCAATCTCGACGACTACTCGCCCTGCTGGCCAGCAGCCCCGGCCAATCCCTCGATCGGGAGTTCCTGGCCGAGGGGCTGTGGGGTGCAGCCGACACCGCGCACCTGCGGTCACTCCAGGTCCACATCTCCCACCTGCGATCAGCGCTCGGTCGTGAGGTCATCGAGTCCGGCGACCAGGGGTATTGCCTCATGATCGAAGGCGAGGCCATTGATGAAGTCAGATTTCGCTCGCTGATCGCCGACGGGCAAGAGGCGCTCGTGCACGCGCACTATGACGACGCGATCACTCTCCTGGCCGAGGGGTTGGACCTGTGGAGGGGGGAGCCGTACGCCGACCTGACGTGCGATGCCATCAGCGCTCGGCGAGCGGGACTCCGCGAACTGCGCTTCTCGGCTGAGGACGCCCACCTGAGAGCCAGGGTGGAGATGGTGCGCAATCCGAGCGACGCCGAGTCAGTCATTCCCCTGTGCGCACATCGACTGGCGGAGCAGCCGTTCAGGGAATCGCGCGTCATCCTGCAGATGCGCTGCCTGATGGCGGCGGGTCGGCTCACCGATGCCGTCAACGTTGCCGCTGACTTCCGTCGCCATGTGCTGGCGCGCGTGGGTATCGAGCCGGGCCCCGAGTTCGCTGAGGTGGCAGCGCGCATCATGCGCCGGGACCCGGCACTGATGCCGGCTGCCTGGCGATCGCGGGTCGACGTACCCGCCTATCTGACCCCCCTGGTGCAACGCGATGGGGAGCACGAACTCGCGGTGGCCCTACTGAAGTGGAACTCGGTGCGGTTGCTCTGCGTCACGGGCGAGCCCGGGGTCGGCAAGACGCGGGTTGCGGCGGCGGTCGCCGAGACCATCGGCCACGGTTTCCCTGGCGGAGTCACCTGGCTCGGACAGGAACAGGTGAGCGATCCGGATCGAGCCCTCGCCTGCATCGCGCAGACGCTTGACCTGACGGGTCCGCCGAGCGACCTTCGGCAGCGCGTGCCCGCGGTTCTCGGTCGACGTCGCACACTGGTCGTACTCGACGGCGTCGAGGGCGAGGCGGTTAAGCGGTGTGTGGCGGTGCTGCTGTCGAGTGGCCCGCTGGTTTCGGTCTTGACGACGGGTGTGCAGCGACTGGGTCTCGCATCCGAGCATGAACTCCACCTGCGCCCACTCTCGACTGAGGCTTCCGAGGATCTCGTGCGTGAACTCGTGCGCACGATGGGCGGCTTTAGCGATCACGTGGACACGGAGGCGCTGACAGAGGCACGAGGGCTTCCGCTCGCGCTCGAGCACCTGGCCATCGACCTTCTCAGTGGAGGTGTCCGTGCCTGACCGGTCAGTGGACGA
>NBNH01000020.1 GCA_004379115.1 Actinomycetales bacterium mxb001 | reverse complement strand
GGGCTGAACGTACTGGGGCCCGCTCACACGCCCTGGCTCTCGCGTGGTTTGTGAGCGGCCCGGGAGTCGGCGTTGTCCGTGAGTGGCTCGGGCACGTCGCGCTTCCTGATCGGCCCGGGCATTCCGTCATGTCGGGGTCTGACGTCGGCTCGTCGTACTAGCCTCGCCGCGTGAGCGTTGAATCGATTCGTGCGGCGGTCTCCGCCCTCATGCCCGAACTCCGTGCCGACCTTGAGAGTCTCGTGCGCATTCCGTCGTGCGCCTTCGCGGGCTTTCCCCGCGAGCCGGTGCATGAAGCGGCCCGCCAGACCGAGCAACTCTTCATCGACGCGGGGCTGACCGCCGAACTCCTTCCCATCGAGGACGGTGAGCCCGCTGTCGTCGCACGCGGGGGCTCCGGCTCGGTGCGCGTGCTGCTCTACGCGCATTACGACGTACAACCGGCTGGCGACCTGGCGGCATGGCACACGCCACCGTTCGAGCCTGTCGAGAAGGATGGTCGCCTCTACGGACGCGGTGCCGCCGACGACAAGAGCGGCATCGTCATGCATGTGGGTGCCATCAAGTCTCTGCGCTCCGCGCTCGGGTCGTTGCCGGTCTCCGTCGTCGCTCTCATCGAGGGCGAGGAAGAGTGCGGCGGGCCGCTGCCCGACTATGTGCTGAGCCATCCGGACATCGCGCAGGCCGAGGCCATCGTCATCGCCGACGTCGGCAACCGCGCACTCGGTGAGCCCACCTTCGTGACGGCATTGCGCGGACTCGTGGACTGCCTGGTCGAGGTGCGCACGCTGCCGCGGCCGGCGCACTCGGGGATGTACGGCGGCCCCGCCCCTGATGCGCTCCTCGCGTTGATCCGCGTCCTGGACACACTGCGTGACGAGCAGGGCGACACCACCATCATCCCGGGATTCGACTGGCAGGGGGCGCCGGCGGATGAGGCGGAGTTCCGCGCGGAACTGGGCATGAGCGCCGATCAGCCCTTGCTCGGCACGGGTCCGCTGGCGGATCGACTGGTCTCACGTCCTGCGGTGTCGGTGATCGGACTCGATGCCCCACCCGTGGAAGGCGCCATCAACGCGGTCATTCCCTATGCGCGCGCCAAGGTGTCACTGCGCGTGCCACCGGGCAGTAACACCCAGGCAGCGATGGACGCGTTGTGCCAGCACCTCCGAGATGCGGCGCCCTGGGGAGTCGATGTCGTCGTCACGCCCGGTGAGCAGGGTCGTGGCTGCGCGATCTCGACATCCGGCCCGGCGTATGCCGCGGCGAGATGGGCCATGGAGACGGCGTTCGGCAAGCCATCGGCGGAGGTAGGGGAGGGCGGCAGCATTCCTCTGGTCGCAGCTCTTCAGCAGGTCGCGCCACAGGCCGAACTGTTGCTCATGGGCGCGGAGGATCCAGGTGCGCTCATCCATGCGCCGAACGAGTCGGTGGACCTGAAGGAACTCGAGCAGATGGTGCTGGCGGAGGCCCTGTTCCTCGCGCGTCTGGGCGGCGCGGTCTAGGGCAGCGTTTGCGTGGCGCGGTCGGGGGCCGTGTCCGGGCCTTGCGGTCGGGGAAGGTGTTCGCGCCGTGCGGTCGAGGGCCGTGTTCGCGCCGTGCGGCAGAGGGCCGTGTTCGCGCCGTGCGGTCGAGTGCACTGCCGACTCCTGGTGCCTGCTGACGCGCACCCTGACCACGGCTCGCGCATCCACGGGGGCCACTGGCACACTCGAGATGTGGGTTTGTTCAATCGCCGTAAGCGCCATGCTGCCTGGGATCGCGGGTCGACCCGGGAGGACATCAAGCACCTCGAAGAGTTCACGAAGAGCCGCCGCGGGGTCGAGGCCTACCTCGAACCGGTCACCATGGCGACCGAGACGACCGTCGTACTCGTCGCACACGATGGTGAGTGGACGCGGCGTCGCGTGGAGACTCCCGAGGAAGCACGCGATCTCGCGCGCAAGTGGGGCATCCCTCTTTACGACACGCAACTCGTGGGTTACCCGCCTCGCATGCGGGAGTGGACGAAGCGCAACAAGGAGCAGCGCGGCACTTTGTAGGGCTGGGGCAGGCCTTAGGCGTCGGCCCTTCCGAGAGGCTGTTCGTGCAGCAGGTCCGGATGGCTGGGGTAGGTGTGCCCGGTCGCCGTGGATACCCAGGAAATTCGGCCGGTGTCATCGGTGTCGATGAGGAAATGCCCCGCCGTCACCACCAAATGGTCTGGACCACAGACCGCGTGCATGTTGCCTGGTGTCGTGTTGGACCCGTCGAAGTCGATGGCATGGTCTAGTTGACTGTTGCTGGCCGGACGCGTGCACGTGTCAGCCGTGCAGGTCAGGTCGCGGCCGGTGATGAGATCGCGAAGCGCCTGGCTCGGCCGGTAGCGCACGGATCCCGCCTCGATGAGCTTGCGTGACGAGTCATCAACGAGCCACCGGCGCCACTTGTCAGTCGTCGCGAGGATCTCCCGAGCGATAGGTGCGGGGATCCATCCGTAGCCGGGCAGGAAGCCCGGCTCATCCGCCATGCCTAGCGCGGTGGCCAGGTCGACGATGACCGCTGCTTGGGGTTCCGGGCGACTCCCTGGTGCGTGTACGCGCGGGCCGATCCACGGGTCGACTCGAGTGGCGGCGCTGGGCTCGTCGCCGGTCGAGTCTGAGCGGGGGTTGGTGGTTGCGTGAGGGTTCGAATCACTCCCGGCAACGTTGCCCGAGGGGAGTCCGGATCGGTTGTGGACGACGCGGGTGCCCACCCCGTCCATGTCATCCCTCATCCGGAACGCGGCCTCCTCGAGGACGTCGAACCGCAGCACGCCGAGTCGGCGTTCGACCTGAGCGGGATCAACACCCGGGCTGTGAGCGTTGGCATGGGCGGTCGCGGCGGCGAGATCGGTGATCCCACCGTGCCCGTCTGAGGACGTCTCGGCCGTGGCGGGACCGTTCCCATCACGATTGACAGGCGACGTCTCGGTCGTGGCTGCACCACTCCCGCCGTGGGTGTCTGAGAACGTCTCGCGTGTGATGGCGCCCTCGACTACCTCACCCGCGCGCGCCGCTGCCTTGACCACCTCTCGCCGCGCTACGGCGAGGTCGTTGAGGATGCGATGGATCGTCGTCACGGACTGGTAGGGGCCGGTGATCACGAGTCGAGCCTGGCCGTCGGGCAGATTCCACAGCGCGACGTCACGTGACTGTGCGCGCTCACGCATGCGCTCGGCCGATCCCGCCGCATCGCGCCGAGCCAGCGACTTGCGGATGCGGTCGGTGAGTTTGCGCGGATGATCAGTGGCCGCGTGCGGCAGCACATCGCCGAACACCTCCCGGCGCAGTGGCTCGGGGATATCACCGAGCTCCTTCTCCACCACTCGAAGGTGGCCGTAGCCCCAGTGCCCCGCGAGAGCCTCGTCGACGGCGGGGCGCAACTGCTCGAGGAGGAGGCGAGCCCCGCTGATGCGCCGACCCGCGGTGCGGGGCGAGACGCGCATCGCCATGCTCACTTCAAGGGCGATCGCGCGTTCGCGGACCTCCCAGGCCTCGTCGCGAGCCTGTGCGGCCAGGTGCTCGCGCTCACGCGCCGTCGAATGACGCGGCGACAACTCTTCGACATCGCGACTGACCGTGTCTTCGATCTCCGCCTCGACCCAACCGCCACTGGGACCGGCGACCGCTGCGACGGCGATGGCATGCGAGGCCTCGAGCCATGCGGCGTGAGCAGTGAGCACCTGGAGATAGGTGACACGGTCGTGGGCATCGAGTCCGCCGATGTCGATGCGCTCCAAGACGGAGAGGGCTTGACCGCTGACGCCAGCCTCAACGGCGGCGTGGAGCAATTGACGGTCGCGCTCGCACGATGTCGGTGGAGGCTTCGACAGTGCGGCGCTGGCGGGATCACCCGTGGTGGAGATGGTTGCGTCTGCGTGATGTGAGACGGAGGTGAGAGGGGATCGGGGGTTCATGGCGTGACGCTAGGCGCGGGGTCTGACAGTGGACGGACGCGTCGTCGGCCATCCACAGGTCGTGCCACCGTGTGAGGGCAACCGTGCCACGTCGCTACTGCCACCGACGCCGCCAGATAGTCGGATCGCGGCGACACATTGCGGATCGACATACCCGTCCACAGGTCGTGCCAGACCGTGCGGGCAACCCTGCCACGCAGCCTCGCACCGGCCCGACCCTCGCTACGCTCACCCCATGGCACAGGTCGACTCCGCTGACATCCAGGCCTACGCGCGCGACGGGGCCGTCGTGCTGCGCGGCATCTTCACCCCCGAGCAGGTCGAGTTGGTACGCGCGGGCGTCACCCGCAACCTTGCCGAGCCCGGTCCCCTGGCCGCTGTCGCGAGCGATGAGAGCGACGCCGGCCGTTTCATCGAGGACTTCTGCAACTGGCAGCGCATCCCGGAGTACGAGGAGTTCATCCGCACCTCGCCCGCTGCTGACATCGCACGCCAACTCATGCAG
>NBNH01000170.1 GCA_004379115.1 Actinomycetales bacterium mxb001 | reverse complement strand
GCCGCGCATGTAGTCACTGAAGACAAGGAACGTGCCGCCAAAGGGGCGGGTGAGCCCCTCGAGCGCAATGCCATTGAGGATGGCGCCCATGGCGTGCTCGCGGATCCCGAAATGGATGACGCGTCCGTAGGGTGACGCGTCCTTGACCGGGGTACCGGCTGGCAGGAAGGACAGGCCCCCTTCGATGGTGGTGTTGTTGCTCTCGGCCAGATCCGCCGAACCTCCCCAGAACTCAGGCATCACCGCGGCGATGGCGTTGATGACCTTGCCGGACGCCGCCCGGGTTGCCAGGGATGATCCAGCCTCGAAGACCGGAACGGCATCGGCGAGCCCGTCCGGTAGGCGGCGCGCCAGCAGTCGATCGAGCAGCTCCGCTCGTGCGGGGTGCGCCTGGCGCCAGGCGTCGTAGCGCACATTCCATTGGGCGTGGATATCGGCGCCGCGCGCCATCACCTCGCGGGCGTGCGTGAGAACCTCTGCCTCCACAACGAAATCCTGCGTGGGGTCGAGTCCCAGTGCCTCCTTCGTCGCTGCGACCTCGTCAGCCCCGAGTGCGGCTCCGTGCGCCTTGGCAGAGTTCTGCAGGTGGGGAGCAGGCCAGGCGATGACCGTGCGCATGGCAATGAACGTGGGCCGGTCCTGCTCCGTGCGCGCAGCCTCGAGGGCGCGAGCGAGTCCCATGATGTCGACATCACCGTCTGGAGCCATGCCCACACGGTGCACATTCCAGCCGTAGGACTCGTAACGCTGGACCACGTCCTCGTTGAACGCGACGGCGGTGTTGCCTTCGATGGAGATGTGATTGTCATCCCACAGGACCGTGAGGTTGCCCAGGCGCTGCACGCCTGCCAGCGACGATGCCTCGCCAGACACTCCTTCTTCGAGGTCGCCGTCCGAGGCAATCACCCAAATGTGATGATCGAAGGGACTGAAGCCCCAGGGGGCGTCGGGATCGAGAAGCCCGCGCTGGTAGCGCGAAGCCATGGCCATGCCGACCGCCGTGGCGATGCCCTGGCCGAGTGGACCGGTGGTCGTTTCCACACCCACCGTGTGGCCGTACTCGGGGTGACCTGGTGTCAGGCTGCCCTCGGTGCGGAAGGCCTTGAGGTCGTCGAGGGTGAGTCCGTAGCCCGACAGGTAGAGCTGGATGTAGAGCGTCAGGCTCGTGTGGCCACAGGACAGCACGAAGCGATCGCGACCAAGCCAGGAGGGGTCGGCCGGATCCTGCCGCAGGAATCGCTGGAAGAGCAGGTAGGCCGCGGGGGCCAAGCTCATGGCGGTGCCGGGATGGCCGTTGCCCGCCTTCTGGACGGCGTCCATGGCCAGGGCGCGGATGGTCGTCACCGCGCGGCGGTCGAGGTCGGTCCAGGGGATGTCGGTGGTACCGGGGAGGGCGGGTGAGGTAATCACGTCGCGAGCCTAGCGAGGGCAGGATTCGCTGCGGGAGCGCATGGCTAGACTCGCGAGAGGGAATCAGGTCGACCGTCGAGAGAATTCACCGGGGAGTCAGCGGGTGGCAAGCATCGAAGGTTCCGTGCCCGCAACGCACGGGGTCTCGCCTTCCCTGGGCGCTCGCGTGGGTGCGTATGTCGCGGTGACCAAGCCCAGGATCATCGAGCTCCTGCTGGTCACGACCCTGCCCACCATGTTCCTGGCGGCGGGGGGCTGGCCTTCATGGACTACCGCGGTCGCGGTGCTGGCCGGGGGAGCCCTGGCAGCGGCAGGTGCCAACACCTTCAACTCGGTCTACGACCGCGATATCGACTCGCTCATGGGCCGAACGGCCCATCGGCCCATGGTGTCCGGGGTGATCAGCCCGCGGGCGGGCGTGCTGTGGGGTCTTGTCCTGTCGGTCCTGAGCGTGGTGGTTCTCGGCGTCTTCACCAACATCCTCGCTGCCGCGCTGGCGGTGGTGGCCATCGTGTTCTACGTCTTCGGATACACCATGTGGCTCAAGCGGCGAACCCCACAGAACATCGTCTGGGGTGGTGCCGCGGGGTGCATGCCCGTGCTGATCGCGTGGGCCGCGGTGACCGGCACGCTCACGTGGGCCCCCATCGTGCTCTTCATGATCATCTTCCTGTGGACGCCGCCGCACTACTGGCCGCTGTCCTTGCGCTATCGGGAGGACTACGCGGCAGCGGGTGTTCCCATGCTGCCCGTTGTGGCCGAACGCCCCGTCGTCATGCGTCAGATCATCATCTATTCCTGGCTGATGGTTGTGGCATCCCTGGTGCTCGTTCCGGTAGCCCCCATGGGATGGCTATACGCCTCGGCCGCAGTAGTCCTCGGGGCGGTCTTCCTGGTCGAGGCCTATCGGCTGCGGGCCCGGGTCCTCGCTGACGCGGCTGAACCGCGACCCATGCGGCTGTTCCATTGGTCGATCACCTACCTGGCGCTGCTCTTCCTCGCCGTGGCTATCGATCCGTTCGTCGCCTGATCAAGCCGCGACCGCGACAGCGCCGCGAGATCGCAGGCGTAGCAGCAGCACGAGCACGGCGACCCACACCACGGTTGCGCCGAGCATGTGGATCGCCACCAACACCCAGGGCAGACCCGTGAAGTACTGGGTGTAGCCGACGAAACCCTGTGCAAGCGCGACGCCGAGAAGCCACCACGCCGCGGTTCGGGCGCGCGAGGGTCCGTGGGAGACGTGCAGGGCCACGATCATGCCGACAGTGAGCCCGAGGAAGAGGAGCACGGAGTCGGCGTGCAGCCACGAGACCGTGCGTGGATCGACACCGAAACGTGCCTCGGTGTCGGCATCTCCCGAATGCGGACCGCTTCCGGTGACCACGACACCGAGGACGACGACGACGAACGTCACGGCGACGAGAGCTCGGCCTAGCCAGCGGATCGGTGCCGAGACGAGAGGCGTGACGGGTTCGTCCCCCGGCTCACCGGCGCGTACGACGAGGACCGTGCAACCGGCGATGATGAGAATCGACACGAGGAAGTGCCCCGCGACGGCCCAGGGGTTGAGGCCGGTCAGCACCGTGATTCCCCCGAGGACGGCCTGGATCACCGTGCCGATGAGGGGAATGGCGCCGAGGGCCACGACGGCCCCACGCCCGGGCAGACCTTCGCGACGCGACCGACGCCACCAGGACAGGGCGGCGACGAGGGCAGCGACGGCCAGGAGCGCGAGGACGAAGGTGAGCAGACGGTTACCGAACTCGACGTACTTGTGCCAGGCCTCCTCCTGCCGGGAAGTCGGGACGTAGGACCCTTCGACGCACTCGGGCCACGTGGGGCAGCCAAGACCAGATCCGGTCAGACGGACAATGCCGCCGGTCACCACGATCGCCATCTGGGCGATGAGGTTGGCCAGGAAGAGTCGGCGGAGCCAACGAGGGGCCCGGTTGTCGCTGGCGGCGGGAGCAGGCGATGTCGTGTCGATCGTCGCGCTCATGTTGCCAGCCTACGACGTCAGTCCCAGCGGAACGTCCGGGCGGCTGTCACGGCTCCGATGATCCCCCAGATGGCGAGGACGGTCGCATCCCACACGAGGTTGCCGGAGGCCGACGCCAGGAGCGTACGCAGCGCATCACCCAGCGCCGC
>NBNH01000169.1 GCA_004379115.1 Actinomycetales bacterium mxb001 | reverse complement strand
TTCTGCGATGAGTTCGGGTACGCCGTCGCGCGGATCGACGTACGCGGCACGGGCAGCAGCAGTGGACGTGCGACCGACGAATACCCCGAGGCCGAGCAGCGCGACCTCGCCGAGGCCATCGCCTGGCTGGCCAACCAACCCTGGTGCACCGGCCGCGTGGGCATGTTCGGCACCTCCTACGGCGGCTTCAACTCCTTCCAGCTCGCGTGCGAGCGACCCGAGCATCTCGACGCGATCATCCCGATCTACGCCACCGATGACCGCTACACCGACGACGTCCACTACATGGGTGGCGCCCTGAAGTGGATCGACCAGGTCGACTACTGCTCCTACATGACGCCGATGAACGCCCAACCGCCCGTGCCCGCGCTGTGGGGCGAGGGCTGGCGCGAGGAGTGGATGCGGCGTATCGACGAGAACGAGCCCTGGCACATCACCTGGATGTCGCACCCGCACGACGACGACTATTGGCGGCACGGCAGCGTGCGCCCGGACTACGACCGCATCGAGATCCCGACGATGATCATCGCCGGCTGGGCCGACGGCTACCGCAACACCACCTTCCGTACCATCGAGCAGCTCAACTCGACGACGCGCCTCCTCGCCGGCCCGTGGTCGCACGCCGCGCCCACGTCGAGTGCCCCCGGCCCGCGCATCGACCACGTGCCGCAGATGGTCGCCTTCTTCGACGAGCACCTGCGTGACGCGCCTTCCACCTGGGCCCTGCCGCACACGTGGTACTGCCGCTTCTCCCACGCGCCGAGCCCGACCCTCGACACCGTGCCGGGCGAGTGGCGATCCGACACCTGGCCCTCCGCACGCTCGACCACGCGCACCCTCGCACTGGAGGACAAGCCGACCTACGCCGTGCGCCCCGATGTCGGCATCGCAGCCTGGATCTCCTGCGCCGGCCACCTGCCCTACGGCCAGCCCGATGACCAGCGTTTCGACGACGCGGCGTCGGTGACCTGGGACTTCCCGGTCGATCGGCCGATCGAGATCGCCGGGCACGTGCACCTCAAGGCCCACGTCACGGCGACGTGCCCGCATCCGATCATCGCCGTGCGCCTGTGCGACGTCGCGCCCGACGGCACGTCGACCCTCGTCACGCGCGGCACGATGCTCATCGGTGCCGAAGGAGAGGTCGATGTCGAACTCGAGGCCACCGCGTGGCGCTGGCTACCCGGTCGCACCATGCGCGTGAGCGTCGCCGGCGCCGACTGGCCCAATGTCGTCGCACCCGGCGGACCGGGCTTCCTCACCCTGCGTGACGCCGTCCTCTCCCTGCCGATCTACGACCCCGATCCTGAGGCGCCGATCCCGGACTTCGCTCCCGGCAATCCGGAGTCGAATGAGGACCCGACCGGCGTCACCTGGCGTATCGAGCGCGACATCGCGCACGGCACCACGCGTGCGGTCGTGGGCTCGAAGTCGACCTACGAGACCCCGTTCGGCTCGGCGAGCGAGCGCTACGACGGCTGGGTGAGCGTCGACACGCGTTCCTTCTCCCAGCACGCCCACTCCGACGTGGAGTTCGTGCTCCGCTTCCCCGAGGTCACCTCCAGCGTGCACTCCGTGATGGACCTGCGTACCAACGGCGACACCTACGACATGCACCTCCACCTGATCGTGAAGGACGGCGACACCGTCATCCGCGAGCGCACCTGGCAGCAGAGCTTCCCGCGCGCCTAGCGGATGAGGCGTACGTCGAGAACGTCGCCGAAGCGTGCCCACTCACGGTCGGCCGTGAGCACAGGAAGATCCTCGGCCATAGCCGTCGCGAGGCAGCATCGATCGCCCAGTGATAGTGCGAGTCCACGCCGTGACTCGGCGAGCCTGATGTCAATCAGTCGCAGCGCGCAGGGAAAGGAGAAGTCAAGGACATCGAGACCGCTATCCAGTAGGTCCTCAAGGAACGGACGAGGATCGCTACCGTCTCTGGCAAGTCGCAGTGCAACTTCGGAGAAGTTGACGGAGGAGACGAGGCCTCCTTCCAACTGGCTGTGCACGGTGTCGGCCCCAGGCTCATCCCAGAGGTAAGCGATGAGAGCCGAGGAGTCGATGACGACTGTCACGAGTTCTCGCGCAGGGCCGCTGCACGACGTTCCGCCAAGAAGTCGTCGACCTCGCTGCGCCCGGTCTTCAAAGGCGCCATCTTGCGGCGGATGCGCTCGCGCACGGCATCATGCGTCGACAGCATGATCGTGCCGTCGTCAACGATCCGAACGGTGAGTTCAGCGCCTGCCGGGATGCCCGCGGCTTCGAGGAGGTCCGGTG
>NBNH01000168.1 GCA_004379115.1 Actinomycetales bacterium mxb001 | reverse complement strand
CTCGGCGCCTGCGCCGGCCCCCACCGATGAAGGAGCACAGGTGATCGGTCCCGTCATCGTCGAGCCCGGCCAGACCGCCGTCGATGTCGCGGTCGGTCGCTTCGTCACCTTCAACGTCGATGACGTCACGGCCTGGACGATCTCGTCCAGCGACGAGGCTGTCGTGGCCGTCACCGCGGGTAAGGACGACGGCTCCGCGCAGTTCCTGCCCGGCGGCGAGGCGCTGGCCCCCGGCACCGCTGAGATCACCCTCACCAACATGGACAACACCGAAGACAAGTGGGTCGTCACGGTCACCGTGACGGAGTAGGACCCTCTGCCGATCCCCGGTGCCGCATCCCCCGCGGCATCGGGGATCTGTCTTTTGACCGGTCGAATGCGCCCGTTTCGGGCCCGGATGGGTGGACACTGTCGCCATGAGCTGGATCTGGTGGGTGGTCATCATCCTGGTCGTGGTTATCGCGGTCGGCTTCGTCATCGTCCAGTTCAACAAGCTCCGCCGATTCGACGTGCTGTGCACGGGCGCCCTGGGCGACATCGACACCCTGCTCACCAAGCGCGCCGATCTCGTACCCAACCTTGTCGAGACGGTCAGGGGCGCCAAGGACTTCGAGTCCACGACCATCGAGGCTGTCACGGCCGCGCGGACACGCACCGGACAGGCGCGCGATCTCACTGAGAAGTCATCGGCCGATGCCGATCTCACCTCGGCTCTCGGGCGGCTCTTCGCGGTGGCCGAGGCCTATCCGCAACTCACGGCGACCGCCAACTTCCAAACCCTGCAGGTGCAACTGGCCGAGGTGGAAGGCCAGCTCCAGTTCGCCCGGCAGTACTACAACGACTCCGTCGTCAAGCTCAACACCGCTTTGCGCGTCATCCCTTCGATGTGGTTCGGGGGCATTGCCGGAGTGAGTCAGCGCGAGATGTACGCCGAGCCTGACGAGGGGCGCCGCGCGGCTCCGCGCGTACAGTTCTGAGGCGTCGGCATGACCCGCGCTCTTCGCGTCTTCCTCGCACTGATCCTCGCCACCATCTCGCTCGTCGTCCTCGCCCCCGGTGCCCAGGCAGCCGAGCGCATCCGCCAGTTCGTGGTCGAAGCCACCGTCAATCCCGACGGCTCCATGAATGTCGTCGAGCGCATCACGTATGACTTCGATTTCGGCCAGCGGCACGGCATCTATCGACTCCTCCCGGTGTGGGATGAACTGACCGATGGCTCGCGCTGGATCCACCCGGTGACGGTCGAGGACGTCATGGCCGATGCCGGCAGCGTCCCCTACGAGGTCACGCAGACCGGCGCGTATCTCGAGGTCAAGATCGGTGATCCCAATGTCACGATCACCGGGATCCACGACTACGTCATCTCCTACACGGTCGAGGGTGTCATGCGCGGGCTGACAGCCGAGGACCTCGCCGCTGGCAATCCCTACGGATTCACCGCGGGCGATGCCGAGCTCTACTGGGACTTCATCGGCGATGGCTGGGATGTCGGCATCGACGACGCGTTCGTGAAGGTGACCGGTCCGGGCGCGGTGCTGGCCGCGCAGTGCTTCCGTGGCGCGTACGGCGACACCGAGTTGTGCCAGGACCGCATCCAGGGCGATGGTGTGCAGTTCGCGACGAGTTCCCTTCCCTCCTACGCCGGACTAACCGGTGTCGTCATGTTTCCCGGGTCGTCGTTCACGCAGCCGCAGGTGCGCCGCATCGAGTCGGCGCCGCTGGCAGAGCGTCCGGGTGACGTCTTCATTCACTATGGCCTGGCGGCGGCGGTCGCCCTCCTGGCTCTGCCGTCGCTGGTGGTCCTGGCGCTGCGGCGTCGACTGCGCGGCGTCGATGTGCCGAGCGCCGTCGTGCGCTTCGGCCCGCCCGACAATCTGCGCCCCGCCGAGATTGCCGTGGGTCTCGATGGGGAGCTCCCGGCGCGTGCCGTGCTCGCCACGCTGCTCGACTTCGTCGCTCGCCGCTACATCACCCTGTCGTCCGACGACGGCGGGATCTTCCAGCCGGGTCGCATCGACGTCGCGTGGTGGGGCGCCGGCACCGACGCCACGCGTCCGTGGGAGCAGAAGATGCTCGGCGCCATCTTCGAGGGGCGCGAGCGAGCGACACTGCAGGGCTACGACCCGGAATTCGCGACGGCGGTGTCGGGGGTCCAGGCCGATCTCCGTCGAGAGGCGATTCTCGCTCATCGCTTCGACGACGAAGCCAAGACCGTGCGCCGGCGATTCGGCTGGGCAGTGGGCATCACCCTGGCGCTCGTGGTGGTGGCGTTCTTCGGGGGAGTCTGGTCCGAGAACGCGGTGCTCTTCGCGGGTGTGATGCCCGCGCTGGCCGGTCTCGCCATCGGACTCATGATCGCGCGCGCATTCGTGCCCGAGCGCGAGACGTTGGCAACGGCGAAGTTCGAGGCCGAGGTGGAGGGATTCAAGAAGTTCCTCGACACCGATCCAGGAGCAGCGCGCCGTGAGCTCGCTCAGCGCCTCGGGCTGCCCGACTACGCCGTATACGCGACGATGCTGCCCTACGCCGTGCTGTTCGACCTCGAGGAATCGTGGTCGGGGGCCTTCCCCGACATCACCGAGGAACAACTGCACATGAGCGGGCTCTACGTCGCCGACACGTTCATGATCCACCGACTCATGGCGACGGGAACGGCGACGGTCACGACTGCCTTCACCGCGCCCCGCGCGTCGGGCGGCTCCGGCTTCTCCGGAGGAGGCGGCTTCTCCGGTGGTGGTGGCGGTGGTGGCGGCGGTGGGAGCTGGTAGGCCGACACGCCGCGCGCGGCAGCACGCTCGGCTAGCCGACGCGTCGTAACGTCGGATGCGTGATGGGTTCCCCCGGTCCGTGCCCGGCCTGCGAGAGCGTCGACCTCCAGCGTCGCGGTGGCAAGGACTTCTGCCCGCAGTGCTACTACATCCAGCCGTGCTGCGACGGGGGCGAGTGCGCGGTCTGACGCCCGGGCCCTAGGTTGGCCCGATGCGCGCCATCCAGGTCAGTCAGTTCGGTGGTCCCGAAGTCCTCGAGCTTGTCGAGCTTCCCGATCCTGAGGCCGTGCCCGGCCTCGAAGTCCTCGCGGTCTCGTCATGCGGCGTGAACTACGCCGATACGCATGCCGCGGAGAACTCCTATCTGTCCGCGCAGGCGCTGCCCTTCGTTCCCGGTGCCGAGGTCGTCGGCACGCTGGCTGACGGCCGACGCGTGTGCGGATTCACCGCGAGCGGTGGCGGCGGTTACGCCGAGCAAGCGCTCATCGCGCCCGCTGCCTGCTTTGACGTCCCCGACGGCGTCAGCGATGCGGAGGCACTGAGCCTGCTCGTGCAGGGGCTCACCGCCTGGCACCTGCTGCGCACGTCGGCCCGAATGGTGCCGGGGGAGACGGTCGTGGTCATCGCGGCGGCTGGTGGAGTTGGCTCGCTCGCGGTGCAACTGGCCAAACTCTGGGGAGCGGGCCGCGTCATCGCCGTGGCCTCCACGCAGGACAAGCGAGACCAGGCACTGTCACTCGGCGCGGACGTCGCGGTCGACTCCAACAGCCCGGATCTCAAGGCGGCGCTGCGCGAAGCCAATGGCGGCAAGGGCGTCGACATCGTGCTGGAGATGACCGGCGGCCCCACCACCGATGCGTGCCTCGCCGCCCTCGGATCGTTCGGACGCCTCGTCGTCTACGGCATGGCGTCGCGCACGGCCGCGACTGAGGTGCCCCCGAGTTCACTGATGATCGGGTCGAAGTCGCTCATCGGCTTCTGGCTCGTCGACTGCATGAAGGTCGATCCGGTCGGCATGATCGCCCAGCCGTTGCGCGAACTCGTGGGTTTGGTGGCGTCCGGCACGCTGCGCCCGATCGCCGGGACGGCGTACCCACTGGCGGATGCGAAGAAGGCTCACGAGGATCTGCGTGCTCGCAAGACCACCGGCAAGGTGGTCCTCACCACGGGGTAGTCAGCGCTGGTCGAGCTTGGTGGCGATGTCGATCTCCAGGCGCGAGGCGCCGATGCCGAGGCTGCGGCTCGTCGCGTAGAGGCCGACGCCGCCGATGAGCCCGCCGACGCCGATCGCGAGCAGGATGTCGAGGGTGTCGGTGAGCGAGACGCGATAGCCGAGCCAGGCCACGAGGCAGCCCAGGATGACGACCCAACCCAGGCCCCACGACAGCGCCGCAAAGGCCTGCACCCGTCGCGCTGTCTGCCGCGCCTTCGCGACCTGGTCGCGGTACTGCTCGATAGGCAGGCTCATGGGGCGAGCCTACGGCTCGGACCACCGCATGAGTACGGTCGGAGCGTGACATCCCCCGAGGGCCTCGATCTCGACGCGGTCGTGCCGTGGCTGCGCGAGCGCGGGTTGGTCGGCGACGGCGATGTCGAGGCCTCGCGGTTGGCCGGAGGCCTGTCGAATGTCACCTACCTCGTGACACAGGGCGACACCTCACTGGTGATCCGCCGTCCGCCGCTCGGTCATGTCATGCCGACCGCGCACGACATGGGGCGCGAGTTCACGGTGCTCAGCGGGATGGCGCGCGGAGGGTTTCGGGCGCCGAAGCCGTTGGCCTTCTGCGACGACGAGAGCGTCAACGGTGCGCGATTCCTCGTCATGGAATACGTGCCGGGTCGCATCCTGTCGAGTGATGCGGCTGCCGAGGGACTCAGCGTGGAGGACGCCGGCGTGCTGTCGGCCGAGCTGATGGACACGCTCGCCGAACTGCACGCGGTGGACGCGGCTGCGGTCGGCCTTGGTGATTTCGGCAAGCCCGAGGGCTTCCTCGCGCGTCAGGTGGGTCGTTGGCGCCAGCAGTGGGAGTTGTCGAAGACTCGCGACCTGCCCGAGATCGAGTCGCTGGCGACCTGGCTCGACGAGCGCGTGGCGGCGATCCCGACTGGTGCGCCGTGGTCCGTCGTGCACGGCGACTACCGACTCGACAACTGCATCGTCGACCCCGTCGATCCGCGTGTACGCGCGGTCCTGGACTGGGAGATGTCGACGCTCGGGGATCCGCTCATGGATCTCGCGACGATCCTCGTCTACTGGTCGCGACCCGGTGACACGCTGCGCCACGAGATCCGCTTCGCTGCGTTCGTCACCGATCGTGACGGCTTTTGGGACCGCGAGGCACTCGTTGATCGCTATGCCACGGCGAGTGGTCGCGACATCGGGCACCTTGACGTGTGCATCGCCCTGTCGGGTTTCAAGCTTGCCGTGATCATGGAGTCCATCCGCAAGCGCACACTCGCCGGCCAGCAGTTGGGCGCCGACATGAGCCTGGCTGACGGTATGGCGCGCGCGACCGATGCCCTGGCTCAGATGGGATTGGCGATGGCCGACGGCGAGGGAGTCGCTGCGCTCAGCCGTTAGGCCATGCGCGGCGTGAAGTCGAAACTCGTCACCCGAAGGTCGTGCAGCCTGATGGCGACCTCGCGGTCGAGGCGCGAGAGCAGCCACCGCGACAGTTGATTGGGCTCATTCCCGAGGTATCGATCGATGAGGCGGGGCAGCATGTCGGCTGCGCGGTCAGGGAGCACCTCGGCGACGGCGGTTCCGCGCACCCCGCGGTAGGGCGGCGAGTCACCCGACACCTCGAAACCACAGCGGGGGTCGGCGATGAGGCGCCGCGTCAGCACGGCCTCGCGCTGAGTGCAGCACCACAGGGCGTCATCGTCGTAGATGAACCAGAGTGATTGCACCAGCGGCGACGTCCGTCCAGCGCTCGCGAGGCGAATCGGGATGACGGTCTCGCGCAGGAATCCCTCGACGGCTGTGGCGTCCCAGGGTCCTGACCGAATGCTCAGCGTGGCCACGATCACGTATCTAATCCCAGCGCGCCCGTTTGCATGGGGTAGGGGGCGGTACGTACCGTGAATGGCAATGAGACGCCTCTTCATCCTTCTGCTTGCTGCGGCCGCGATCTTCACGGCGTTCGTGGTCATCCAGCCGTTGCGTGAGGCTGGCCAGCAGACACTCGAGGCCGGCGGCAACCTCGCTGACGCGGCCGGGGGAATGGTCGATGCCGTCGGCAACACCGTGGATGCGGTGGGCGGCGTCATCGGTACCGGCACCGACGCGGTCGGTCAGGCCGGTGACACCGTACGCGCGGCCCGCGAACTCAACACCGCCTGCGATCTGGTGCGCGAGGCCGTGGCGCCGGGCACCCCGCCGGAGGTGTCGGCGTCACGGCTGAAGGAGGCGATGGCCATCGTCGGCGGAGTCGTGGTGGCCTATCCCGACGTGCCGGGTGTCGCCGATCTCGAGGCCGGGCTCGTTGTGTCGCGGGAGGCCCTCAAAGCCGACCCGTCGGGACAGTCGCTCGGTGTGACGAGCGGCCAGGTCGAGGAGGCCTGCTCGCAGATCCCGCCGGTGCCGTAGCGGGGCGACGTACCATCGGGCCATGCGTCGAATCGGCCTTGTGCTCTCGGTCATGTCTGTCGTTGTCGTTCTCGGTGCGTGCTCGCCATCGGCGGAGCCTGCAGCTATCGAAACTCCCACGGCGACGCCCGGCCAGGTCGCGAATGACGAGGACTACCTCACCTGCCGGCCCAACTGCTCCAACGAAAACTTCTACCGGCTGGATCTGTCCAACGCCGACCTGTCAGGGATCGACTTCGCAGGCTCCGTGTTCGACAACACCAACCTGGCCGGCGCCAACCTCGAAGG
>NBNH01000167.1 GCA_004379115.1 Actinomycetales bacterium mxb001 | reverse complement strand
GGCTGGTACGTTCCCGTCGGCCACGGTTCGGCAACATTCCCCGGGATGATCGCTGCAGAATGTCCCAGGCCCAAGTTGTGTCCAACCTCATGCCACAGGACCATGGCAGCCCTAGTTGGGTACTCCGAATCGACGCTCACCCAAGCGACCGGCCTACCCAGCCACGCTTGGCCCGACTTGTCGCAGTCCTTCGGCCAGGGACCGACAACCACGGGCAGCACGTCGATTGCCCCGGCCGACGGTTGTATCGCTTTGATCTCAGGTGCAGCATGGGTCTCCGCAGGCTCGACCCCGCACAGACTGCCCGGATACTCGGGCAGCACCTGGAATCCTGCGAGTCGGAAACGGAAGACTCCCTCCGTCTCCGCCGCAAACCACGCGTCCATGCGCTCAACCTGGCGCCGAGCTTCGATCTCATCCCAGGGGTAGGCGCCATCCCTCGTCGATACCGCGAGGATGTGCACGTCATACGTGCCGCTCTTGAAGGTTGTTGAGCCTTCCACTCCGACCGCACGCGGAAGTTTGGTGCGGGGGGAACCCTCCGGTGGAATCAAGTAGTCGTTGGCAAAACTTGGAGTCCGCGGGGTACCCTGCAAACTCTGGTCCGACGACGCAGGCGTCGACCAGATCGCCGGTGCCACGCCCGCTACGAGGCACGCAGCAACGGGCATCAATATCCAACGCATCGTGCCCTCCCCCCGCGCGTCAGTATGTCGGCGCTACGTGCCAGTGTCTCGAAGGACGGCAAACCCAGGTTGATAACGGGCAATTCGGGCTCGTAGGGTTGGCCTTCGCAGGCCGGAGTCCCGTCCCCCCCGTCGGAGGCTCCGGCCTGCCCTCGTCTGTGCCTGTGGATGGGCACCGATGTCGACCGTCCAGACCCGCCACCCTCGGGCCATGCCCGGAGCAGAGCCCCCGACGTCCCAGGACCGCGTCCTTGACCTGAATTTTCTGTTGCACAATAATGGAGTGGGATTCACCCAGTCGGCACGACGCCATCGCATCGGCCGAGCCCGCGTTCGACACGTGCTGGCTCAAGCCGATGCAGTGGTTCTTGACGAGGGTCCTCCCCTGCGGCTGCTGGTCGTAGGAGATGACCACACGGGGCGCTCGCTAGAAATCGTCGCTGTCTGGGACTTCCCGCGACTGTGGGTCATCCACGCAATGGATACCCGACCTGTTGTCAGGCGGCGCTACGAGGAAGGGACGCGCTATGGCGAAGAATCGTAAGCCTCGAGAGGTCATTGCCGGCATCGAGATGACCGACGAGGAAGTCGATCGCATCGTCGAGGAGACCGTCCAAGCCGCACTCGACGGCAAGGGCACCTGGTACTTCCCTCAGCGCGGTCGCCCGTCACTCACCGGCAAGCGCGAGCCCTCGCCCCACGTCGGATTCCGCGTCTCCCCCGAACTCCGCCAGCGCGCCGACGCACTCGCCCACGCGCGCGGCGTATCCCTCTCCGCCCTGGCCCGCCAGGCCCTCGAGGAGTACGTCGCCCGTGCAGGCTGACCGGCCAACTACGGGCCAGATGCGCACCTCATCCGCACATCCAGCCCGAAGTTCGGCCCACCCGGGGCGCCCAACGGCCGAACGCCCCGCCGCACACCCCCTACGCTCACACCATGGCTTTCCCGCTGCGCCCCGGCTGGCTGACCCGCTGGTCGACCGAGCTGCCCGCGCAGGCCGGGGTCATCGGGGCGGCCTGGAGCGTGGCCGGCTCCCTCTCGCGCGGGCTGCTCCCCCGCTCCCCTGTCGACCAGGCGATCATCACCGGGGTCACGGCCACCATCAACTACCAGCTCACCGCCACCGCCTGGAGCTCACTGGAGGCTGTCGCCGCCCTGCCCGGACGCCGTCCCGGCACCCTCGCCCGCGTCGTCGTCGCGAGCACCGCGATCGTCGGCGGCTACGGCACGGCGTTCGCCACGCAGCGCGCCTCCCAGGAGGGCAGCCTTGCCGCATCGGCGGGCTACGCGGCCGGACGCCAGATCGCCTTCGCCGGCATCTCCGGCGGTGCCGCCTCCCTATGGGACGAGGTGCTGCACAACCGCCTGCACCTCAAGCCCGGACTCGACACCACGCTGCTGCCCAACCTCGCCACCGGTGTCGGCATCGCCGCGGGCAATGTCTATTTCGCGGTACGCCGCGCCCATAAGTACGGCGTCGTCAACCCGGAGAACCACCGCGTCGAGGGTGTCAACGCGCGCTCGCTCCTGCAGGCCACCGGCGTCGGCGTCGCCAGCGCGATCGGCCTGGGCGCCATCGTCATCGGCGAGCAGTTCGCGGCCCGGGGCCTGGAGCGCCTCATGTCGCGGGCCATCCGCCACGACACGGGCGCGGCCGGGGCCTTCGTCGCGCACACCGCGCTGCTCGGCGCGCTCGGCCTCGCGGGTGCGTACACGCTCAAGCGCATCACCGACCGGCTGCAGCACTCCGACGACATCGTCGAGCCCGCCTACCCCAAGCCCCCCGACAGCCCCTACGTCTCGGCCGGCCCGCGCAGCGAGATGCCCTTCGACTCCATCGGCAAGGAGGGTCGCCGCTTCGTCACGATGGCGCTGACCAACGAGCAGATCACCGAGGTCATGGGCGAGCCTGCCGTCGATCCCGTGCGCGTGGTCGCCGGCTACGAGTCGGCCGATGACATCCGTGAACGCGCGGCCCTCGGCGTCGCCGACCTCGAGGCGTGCGGTGGCTTCGAGCGCTCGATCATCTGCGTCGCGAGCCCCACGGGTGTCGGCTACGTCAACTACACGATCATCGAGGCACTCGAATACCTCACGCGCGGCAACTGCGCGACCATCGTCCCGCAGTACGCACTCGTGCCCAGTGCGCTGGCGATGCCCAAGACCCTCGACGGGGTCATGCTCACCCGCGCGGTGCTCGACGCCATCCAGGATCGGCTCGAGGAGATCCCCGAGGAACGTCGACCCCGCGTGGTGCTGATGGGCGAGAGCCTCGGCGCCAATGTTGCGCTCGATGTCTCGACGGTGCCCGGCCCCTACGTCGGTGTGCCCGCGCTCGAGCACCTCGGCGTGAGCGGCGGCGTTTACTTCGGGGTGCCGTTCCGCACCGAGTTCTGGCGGCGCTGGCGGGAGAACCCCGAGGCCATGGACCCCGACCACCAGATCCTGCTGGTCCACGAGCCCAGCGAGGCGCCACCGCTGCCACCGGGTCGCATGCGCCAGCTGATGGTCGTCCACGACGACGACCCGGTGAACAAGTACGGCTACACGATGGTCATCCAGCCGCCGTGGTGGATGGGTCCGCCCACGACCCGACCGCCGATGGTGCCGCGCGAGACGCGCTTCCGCCCGGTGACCACGTTCGTCGTCGCCACCATCGACCTGCTCAACGGCATGAACTCCAAGCCCGGGGCCTTCATTCGCCGCGGCCACGACTACCGCATTGAGGCGCGTCTCGGCTTGCAGCGTGCGTACGGACTGTCGTGCTCAGATCAGCAGGCGGAGGCGATCGAATACGCGCTGCGCGA
>NBNH01000166.1 GCA_004379115.1 Actinomycetales bacterium mxb001 | reverse complement strand
AGCTCGACCAGTTCCCCTTCCGGGAGGACACCGTCGAGGCCGCGCGCCTATCCATTCGCCTGCTCAAGGCCATCTACCGCGCACTGGACAGTCTCGACATGCCGGCACTGCAGGCGGCCCAGTCCCGCCATGACGCGCTGGCCGCACAACGCATCGTTCAGGATGCGCTGCTGTCATCCATGGCGGAGGGGCGATGACAACCGACGTCGATGGGCTCCGGGCGGCGAGTCAGCGGGTCCGCCTGCGTGACCTGCAGATGGTGAGCAGCGCGGGCATGGGTCACATCGGCGGGGAGTTCTCGGTCACCGACATCCTCGTCACGCTCTACCTCGGCGTCATGGCGCTCGACGGCCCCGAGCCCGATCGCCTCGTCCTGTCGAAGGGGCACGCCGCCGCCGCGCTCTACGCCGTCCTGGCCGAGGCGGGCCTGCTGTCCGAGGACGACCTGACCACCTTCGTGCAGGCCGACAGCGCACTCAACGGCCATCCCGCGCGGACCAAGGTGGAAGCCGTGGAGGCCAGCACGGGTCCGCTGGGTCACGGGCTGCCCATCGCGGTGGGCATGGCGATGGCTGCCCGGCTGGATGGCTCATCGCGCCGCGTCTTCGTCGTCACCGGTGATGGCGAGATGCAGGAAGGCTCCAACTGGGAGGCGCTGATGATCGCTGCGCACCACGGCCTGGATCGCCTGGTTCTCATCATCGACCGCAACGGGCTGCAGCAGGGTGCGGCGGTGGCGGACACGAGCGACCTCGAGCCCCTGGATGACAAGCTGCGTGCCTTCGGCTGGGCTGTGGCCGAGGTCGACGGCCACGACGTCGAGCAACTGCAAGACATCCTCAGTGCGATTCCGCTGGTGCCCGGGCGGCCCACAGCAGTGATCGCCCGCACCCACAAGGGTCATCCGGTCTCGTTCATGTCAGATGATGCGGGCTGGCATCACCGGGTGCCCACTCCCGAGCAGGTGGATGCCGCACGTGCAGAGGTCCTGGCCACGTGAGCGCCCTCCACGATTGCCGCGATGCCTTCTCGCGCACGCTCATCGAACTGGCCGATCATGACGAGCGCATCGTCGCCGTCGTCAACGACTCGGTTGGATCCAGCAAGCTCGGTGACTTCTCGAAGCGTTTCCCCGATCGCCTCATCAACGTCGGCATCGCCGAGCAGGCCATGGTGGGCGTAGCGGCAGGCCTGGCCGCTGGCGGCCGCATTCCCTTCGTTTCGGCGGCGTCCTGCTTCCTGACGGCGCGTGCGATGGAGCAGATCAAGGTCGACGTGGCCTACTCCGACCATCACGTCGTTCTGTGCGGTCAGAGCCCGGGCGTCGCCTACGGCGAACTAGGACCCACCCACCATTCCCCGGAGGACCTCGCCTGGCTGCGAACGATCCCGGGGCTGACCGTGGTCGTGCCGGCAGATCCGGCCGAGACGGCTGCCGCAGTGCGGTGGGCTGCCGCGCACGACGGCCCGGTGTTCCTCCGCATCAGTCGGATGGGTGTCCCCGATGTACACGCACCCAATGTCACGTTCACTCCAGGTGTGGCGACCGAACTCCATCCGGGGGATGACGTTGCCATCATCGCCCTGGGGACGACGGTCGCGCCATCGCTGGAGGCTGCGCGCGACCTGGCTGACGAGGGAATTGGTGCGCGGGTGCTGTCCATAGGCACGCTGTCACCGATCGACCGCCAGGCTGTCGTCAACGCTGCCCGACAGACGCGGGGGATCGTGACGGTCGAGGAGGCGTACCGGTCAGGGCTGGGTGGTGCGGTCGCCGAGATCGTGACGGAGGAGCATCCCGTGCCTGTTCGACGTATCGGCCTCGACGGCTTCGCCCCCACCGGTTCGACGCACTGGCTCTTCAAGCGCTCTGGCATCGACCCCGCGACGATCGCCGACGTCGCTCGGCACTTGGTCGAGGAGGGCTAGTGCCACCGCGGGACTCGTGGGGTCAGGTGGAACTCATGACAAAAGTCGCACGCCTCTACCACGAACAGGGGGCGACCCAGTCGGAGATCGCTCAGCGACTGCACCTGTCACAGGCCAAAGTCTCCCGTTTGCTGTCGCGAGCACGTGAAGAGGGAATCATCCGCACCACGGTGGTCTCACCACCCGATGTCTTCGTCGACGATGAGGAAGCGCTGCAGGCCCGCTTCGATCTTCTCGATGCCGTGGTGGTCGCGGAGGCGCCTTCGGGAGCCGATCAGGCACTCGACCTCGGCAGGCGAGCTGCTCCCTATCTCGAGGCAACCCTGGGCGGTCCCGGAGCACTCGGGGTATCGACGTGGTCGGCGACGCTGCTCGCCGCGGCGGAAGCGCTGGGGCGAACCAGTGAGCCGTGCACGCAGGTCGTGCAGATGATCGGCGGCCACGGTGACTCGACCACGCAGGCCAGATCGATGCGCTTGCTCACCCTCCTGGCGGATGCGACCCATGCCGTACCGATCAGCATGCCCGCACCCGGCATCGTGGGATCCAGCATCGCGCGAGACGCGCTCATCGACGATTCATCGATATCAAAGGTGATGAACTCGTGGGCAGAGTTGAGCACCGCGCTGGTCGGAATTGGATCAATCGACCCGTCACCGATGCTCAGGGAAAGCGGCAACGCCTGGAATCTCGACGATGCGCGCGAATTGAAGCGGTCGGGGGCAGCCGGCGACATCTGCCTGCGGTTCTTCAACCGCGATGGACTCCCCGTAACGTCATCCTTCAACGACCGGGTGATGGGTATCGACCTAGACGCCTTCAGGGCCATCCCTCGCCGCATTGCGGTGGCCGGTGGCCCTCACAAAGTGGATGCGATCCGTGCTGCATTGCGTGGCGGATGGATCAACGTGCTCGTAACCGATGCGGCAACGTCGCGAGGTCTGCTCGCCGCCGGCTAGGCCAGGGGAATGACCTCGCTGATCTCCAGGCCGAAGCCATCCACGGCGTAACGGCGGTCGGGCGAAGCCGTCATGAGTCGCATGCTCCGCACGCCCAGATCGGCCAGGATCTGCGATCCCAGGCCGTAGGACATCGGATCGGGGGCACCGGCCGACGGACCGTGTCGATCGATGGGGCGTCCCTTGTCGGTGATGGGCCGCAGGTAGAGGACGACGCCTCGGCCTTCGTCGGCAATTCGTCGCAGCGACTCGCGAAGACGCGGACCGCAGGAGCAACTGTGCGATCGCAGGGCATCGCCCGCCAGGCACTCGACGTGGACGCGCACCAGGAGGTCGTCTCCCTCTCCGATCTCGCCGGCGATGATCGCGGCGTGCTCGGAGCCATCCAGGAGGCTGCGGAAGCCCACCGCCGTGAAGTCGCCGAACTCGGTGGGCAGTCGGGTCTCGACCACTCGCTCGACATGCTTCTCCGAGCGCAGTCGGTAGCGGATGAGATCGGCGATGGAGATGAGCAGCAGGCCATGCTCGTCGGCGAACTCTCGGCAGTCTGCCGCGTCCATCATGCGGCCGTCGTCATGGACCATTTCGCAAAGCGCGCCGGCAGGATGCAGGCCGGCCAGCGCGGCGAGATCGACCGCGGCCTCGGTATGCCCGGGCCGCTGCAGGACGCCGCCGACAGCTGCCCGCAAGGGCATGACGTGCCCGGGGCGAGTGAGGTCCTGCGGACTCGTGCGCGCTGATCCCAGCGCGCAAATCGTGATGGAGCGATCCTCCGCGGAGATGCCCGTGGCTGTCACGTCGCGCGCGTCGACGCTGACCGAGTACGCCGTGCCCTTGCGGTCCTCGTTGACGGCCGTCATGGGAGGCAGTTGGAGCCGATCGAGATCGTCGCCGGTCATGCCGACGCAGATGTAGCCGCTGGTGTGCCGGATCATGAAGGCGGTCATTTCCGTCGTGGCCTTCTCGGCCGCGAAGATGAGGTCACCTTCGTTCTCGCGACCCTCGTCGTCGACGGCGATGATCGCCTCGCCGCGAGCGATGGCCGCGATCGCATCCTCGATCGAGTCCAGGCGCACGCTCTCGCCGGAGGAGGTGCCCTCGCTGCTCATGCGTACTCCCTCACGAGGAGCGGATGGTCGAGGAGGGAGCCTACTCGCTGCCCGGTGGTGCGTAGCCCTCGGACTCCACCCGTGCGGCGTTGCGCGGGAGAAGGAGCGTCGTGAGCAAGCCCAGGATCACGAAGGCAGCGGCAACCCAGGCCACCCACTTGGTCGATTCGGCGTAGCCCTCGGACGCGCCCTCGACGAGGACCTCGCCATTGGGCTGCTGCGACAGCGTCGGGATGACCGTTCCCGCGGACTGCTGGACGGCCGTCGTGACCTGCTCGGCGACGGGAGGTGCGACATTGCGCTCCTCGAGCTGGTTGGTGACGTTGACGCCGAGGCCGACGAGCAACGTGGTGCCCAGGATGGCCGTGCCGATCGCGGCACCGACCTGCCGCGACGTCGACTGCATGGCCGATGCTTGGCCCGACTTCTCCACGGGTGTTTCCGACAGGATGACGCCGGTCAGCTGAGCGGTGGCGAAGCCGACGCCCATGCCGTAGAGGAAGAGCCAGGGAGCGAGAGCCCAGCCGGTCACGCTCGTCGAGATCATGACGCCGAGGCCGATGATGCCGACTGCCTCGCAGGCCATGCCGATCTGCAGCACGCGCACGGGCCCGATTCGCTGTGAGAGCGCGGCGCCCGCACCGGAAGCTACGAACGACCCAATCGCGAGCGCCAGCAGGATCACACCCGTCTCGAGGGCGGTGTAGCCGATGACGGACTGCAGGAAGAGCGGAAGGGCGAAGAGGAGCCCGAACTCACCCAGGCTCACGATGAGCGCGACGGCATTGCCGGCGCCGAAGGATCGGATCTTGAACAGGTTGAGGTCGAACACGACAACCTTGCCGGCGTTGAGGCGCCGCTTCTCGACCACGATCATCAGGACGAGACAGATCACGCCGAAGATGCCGGCGATGAATGCAGGTGACAGACCCCCATCCCACGTGATGCCCAGCACCGAGAAGGGTGCGGTGGACGTGATCCAGCCGTAGCGCTGTCCTTCGATCAGGGCGAACACGACGCCGAGCAGGCCGAGCGTCGAGAGCGCGATGCCCCCGATGTCGCTGCCCTTCTGCTGGACCAGTTCCTTGGTCTCCGGCACGAACATGAAGACGCCGATGAGGACGAGGATGCCGATCGGCACGTTGATGAGGAACGCCCAGTGCCATGACGCGTAGGTGGTGAGCCACCCGCCGACCAGTGGTCCGAGCGCGGCCATGCCGCCGATGGTCGCTCCCCAGACGGCAAAGGCGGCAGCACGGGACTTGCCGACGAAGACCGCGTTGATGATCGACAGGGACGACGGCAGGATGAACGCCGCGCCCAGGCCCTGGAGTGCGCGCGCTCCGATGATCTCCACGGCATTGCCCGAGAGCGCGACCAGGACACTGGCGAGGACGAAGATGATCACGCCGATGACAAACATGCGTCGGCGGCCCTGTCGATCGGCTAGGCGGCCAGCGACGATGAGCAGCGAAGCGAAGACCAGTGAGTAGGCGGCCGATACCCACTCGGCGTCGTTGGTGGTGAGGTCGAGATCTCTCACCATGGTGGGGATGGCGACGTTGACCACGGTGGCGTCGAGGATGATCATCGCCACGCCGAGGGCGAGCGCGAACAGCGCGGCCCAGCGGCGCCGCCCGGTCAGGACGACGTTGTGAGTCGGGGGTGTGGCAGCAGCCATGGGGTCCCAATCGCCGATCAGAGAGGATGTCGGGGTGACGGTACTCCGCGCGGGCGCCCTGGTGGTGGACCCTCCCGTTGTCCTGGCGCCCATGGCGGGGGTCACCAACCGGGCATTCCGCCGCCTGTGCCGGGAGGAGGGCGCCGGGCTCTACGTGAGCGAGATGGTGACGTCGCGGGCACTCGTCGAGCGACATGAAGCCACCCTCGACATGGTCCGCTTCGAGCCTGACGAGTCCCCGCGTTCGGTCCAGCTCTACGGCGTGGACCCAGCGGTCGTCTCCGAGGCAGTTCGCATGGTGGTCGACGAGGACCTCGCCGACCACGTCGACCTGAACTTCGGCTGCCCCGTGCCCAAGGTCACCCGCAAGGGCGGCGGCAGTGCGCTGCCGTGGAAGCGCGACCTCTTTCGCGACATCGTCACCGGCGCGGTAGCAGCGGCGCGGGGCCAGGTCCCCGTCACGGTGAAGATGCGTAAGGGGATCGATGACGACCACCTGACCTACCTCGATGCGGGACGCACGGCAGCGGATGCCGGGGTCGCCTGGGTTGCCCTGCACGGACGCACCGCTTCTCAGATGTACGCCGGGACTGCCGACTGGACCGCGATCACCCGCCTCGTCGAGCACCTCGACGGCTTTCCCGTGCTCGGCAACGGTGACATCTTCAGTGCGCAGGACGCGCTCCGCATGGTCGACGAGACCGGATGCGCGGGAGTCGTTGTCGGTCGCGGCTGCCTGGGACGTCCGTGGCTGTTCGGCCAGTTGGCAGCGGCCTTCGCCGGTGAGCCGATCCCGCCCGACCCCGATCTTCGCCACGTGATCCTGACGTTCCGACGACATGCCGAGTTGCTGGTGGAGGCCTTCGGCGAGCGCACCGGCTGCTGCGAGATCCGCAAGCACGTCGCCTGGTACTTCAAGGGCTACGCCGTGCGGCGGCACGTGCGCCAGGACCTCGCCAACGTCACCTCCCTGACCGAGCTCGACGACTTGCTGTCGCTCATCGATCCCGACCAGCCTGCTGACGCGGAGGTCATGTCCGCGCCGCGTGGGCGAACCGGTGGTGAGCGCACCCCGGCATTGCCCGACGGCTGGCTGGATAGCCCCTACCTGGGATCAGCCGACGCCGCGTGCATGCACGAGGCTGAACTCTCGGTCAGCGGCGGATAGGGGCACGCCGTGAACGTCGTGTGGAGACAGGCTTGCCCGTCGGACTATGACGACATCATCGCCGTTCTGGATGAGTGGTGGGGTGGTCGGGCCATGTCCGCCATGCTGCCGCGACTGTTCTTCGATCACTTCAGCGGGACGTCGCTGGTGGCGACCGATGATGAGGCGATTCTCGCCTTCATCGTGGCTTTCGTCTCGCCGGACGATCCCACGGTGGGATACGTGCACTTCGTCGGTGTGGATCCCCACCAGCGTGGACGAGGCCTGGGATCACAAGCGTATGAGCGGGTCGGCGTCCTGCTGCGCGATCGGGGTTGCACGCGACTGAAGGCCGTCACGTCATCCGCCAATGTCGACTCGCAGGCCTTCCACAGGGCACGGGGATTCACGGTGAGCGATCCCATCGCCGGATACGACGGCCCAGGGGAGGACCGCGTCGTCCTGACCCGGTCGCTTGTCCCCGTGGAGCACTAGGGTCGTGGCATGACCACCCGACTGCCCGACGGCTACACCGTGGCCGACGTCGAGCGGTGGGTCAGTCAAGACACGGGGAGTCCACGCTCGCCCTTTGCCCGTGATCGGGCACGCGTGCTGCACTCGTCCGCTCTGCGTCGGCTGGCAGCCAAGACCCAGGTGTTCGTCGCCGGGTCGGGTGACTTCCCGCGCACGCGACTCACGCACACCCTGGAGGTCGCGCAGTTGGCGCGTGAGATGGGCGAGGCCTTGGGCTGCGACCCCGACCTCGTCGATGTCGCGGGGTTGGCGCATGACCTGGGTCACCCGCCGTTCGGCCACAACGGCGAACGCGAACTCAATCGCATCGCCGAGCACATCGGGGGCTTCGAGGGCAATGCCCAGACGCTGCGGGTGCTCACGCGACTCGAAGCGAAGGTGATCGACCCGGCAACGGGCCGGAGTGCCGGCCTCGACCTCACCCGCGCGTCCCTCGATGCTTCGTGCAAGTACCCGTGGTCACGTCGCGACGACACGGAGAAGTTCGGCTACTACGCCGATGATGCCGAGATCTTCCATTGGCTGCGCGAGGGAGCGCCTGAGGGTCGCACGTGCCTCGAAGAGCAGGTCATGGACTGGGCCGACGATGTCGCGTACTCGGTTCACGACGTCGAAGACGCACTCCATGCTGGCCACGTCACCCTCGAGATGTTCACGTCCGCCACGGAGCGCGAGAACATCATGGACATCGCTCACCGTAAGTATCTGCCCCAGGTCGATCCCGCAGAGTTGAGCGCCGCACTCGACCGGCTGCTGGCGCTGGATTCCTGGCCCGTCTCCTACGACGGCACGCACCGCGACCTAGCCGGGCTCAAGGAATTCACGTCCCGACTCATTGGCCGGTTCTGCCAGGCGGCTGAGGAGGCCACGCGAGCGGCATTCCCGGCGTTTCCTCTCACGCGCTATGCCGCGACGCTCATGGTGCCCGACCAGACGCGCGCCGAGGTGGCCGTGATGAAAGCGGTCACGGTTCTGTATGTCATGCGCCGTCAGGGGGCCAAGGAAGCCTACGAACGGCAGCGCGAGCTGCTGGCCGAGTTGGTGGACGCGCTGCTGCGACGCGAGGGGCGTGATCTGGATCCCTGGATCGCACCAGAGTTCGACGGGGCCGACGACGACGCCTCGCGACTGCGGGTCGTCATCGACCAGGTGGCCAGCCTCACCGACGGCAGCGCCGTGGAGTGGCACGAGCGCCTCTGCACGCCCTAGCCGCCCCTCCTGGGGACGGCGCTTCGACGCCTCCGGCATCCCACCTAGGATCGGCTCATGGCGGGGCGCATTCGAGACGACGATGTCGCTCTCGTGCGCGAGAAGGCCCGCATCGATGAGATCGTCCGTGACTACGTCGCCTTGAAGCCGGCGGGCGGTGGTTCTCTCAAGGGCCTGTGCCCCTTCCACGACGAGCGATCTCCGTCCTTCCACGTCACCCCCAGCCGCGGCATGTACTACTGCTTCGGCTGCCAGGAGGGCGGCGACGTCATCAGCTTCGTCCAGAAGCTCGATCACCTCACGTTCGCCGAGTCCGTCGAGAAACTCGCAGCCCGCTCCGGGGTCACCCTGCGCTACGTCGAGGGCGGCGCCGGCGTCAACCGGCAGCAGGGCCAGCGCACCCGGTTGGTCGATGCCAACAAGGCAGCCGCCGCGTTCTTCGTCGAGAAGCTCACCAGCCCCGAGGCCCAGGTCGGGCGCACGTTCTTGACCGAGCGGGGCTTCGACCAGGCCACGGCCGGCGACTTCGGCATCGGCTTCGCGCCCAAGTCCTGGGATGCCCTCACGGGCCATCTCCGCCAGCGCGGCTTCACCGACGCCGAGCTCTTGGCCGCCGGCCTGGTCTCGCAGGGCAACCGCGGCGTCTACGACCGGTTCCGCGGGCGACTGGTATGGCCGATCCACGATCTCGCCGGCGACATCGTGGGCTTCGGTGCGCGCCGGCTGCTCGACGACGACGACGGTCCGAAGTACCTCAACACCCCCGAGACCCCCCTCTACAAGAAGAGCCAGGTGCTCTACGGCATCGATCGCGCGCGGCGCGAGATCTCCAAGCAGCAGCAGGTGGTGGTGGTCGAGGGCTACACCGACGTCATGGCCTGCCACCTCGCGGGCGTGACGACCGCCGTCGCCACGTGCGGCACGGCGTTCGGGTCCGAGCACATCAAGGTCCTGCGCCGCCTGCTCATGGACGACGACAAGATGAAGGGTGAGGTCGTCTTCACCTTCGATGGCGACGAGGCCGGACGCCGAGCCGCGCTCAAGGCCTTCGACGATGATCAGCGCTTCGTCGCGCAGACCTTCGTCGCGGTCGAGCCCCGCGGCCTTGATCCGTGCGACCTGCGCCAGCAGCACGGCGACGCATCCATACGTGACCTTGTCGAGCATCGGGTGCCGCTGTTCGAGTTCGCGATCCGCTCCACCCTCGCTGGCTACAACCTCGAGTCGGCGGAAGGCCGCGTGGCCGCCCTGCGCGATGCGGCTCCCATCGTGGCTCGCATCAAGGACCCTGCGTTGCGGCCCGAATACGTGCGGCGACTGGCCGGTTGGCTCGGCATGGATGTCCAGGCAGTGACCCGGGCGGTGGGCGGTGGCCGTTCGGCGCCGGGCCGCGCGGAGCAGCGACGCCCCGATGCGCGCGACCCGCAGGCCGCCATCCAGCGCGAAGCGCTCAAGTGCGCCCTGCAGGAGCCGGCCCTGTCGAGTGCGTGGTACTCATCGGTGGAGGCGGGTGCCTACTCCGATCCCGCTCTGCGCGCGGTGCACGATGCCATCGTGGCGGCGGGCGGTCCGCGAGCCGAGGTCTCCGGTCTGGCCTGGATCGACCAGGTGCTCGAGGCGTGCGTCGATGACGACACGCGCTCGGTGGCGCGAGGCCTGACGGTGGAGCCCCTACCCGTCAAGGGCGCCGTCGATGCTCGCTTCACGACCGCGGTCATCGCCCGACTCCTCGAGATGGATGCCTCGCGCCGGATCGCTGATCTGCGCGGGCGCATGCAGCGCATGGAGGAGGGCAGCGAGGAGCAGACACAGGCCTTCGCTGAACTCATGGCCTTGGAGGCTTACCGCCGCGACCTGCGCAACCACGACGAGAGCTGACATGCTGCGCCGAACCCCCGCCGAGGTGCGCGCTCTCGTCCCCCGTGGCGAGCGTCTCCTGTCGTGGTCGCGCACATTCGGCGCCGCAGGCGGCTACGCGGTCGCCACGGACACCGCGCTCTACCTGCCTGTTCCCGAACCGCTGCGTCTGCCGTGGGACCTTGTTGCCAAAGCCACATGGGGTGATGACGCGGTGCTCGTGGTGGAGGGACGTGTCGATCCGCGCGGACGCGACCACGTGTGGCGCGTTCGCCTCGACGATCCCGGGGCCTTTCCGACGGTCGTGTACGAACGCGTCACCTCGAGCGTGGTGGTGAGTGAGCGTGTCGCGCTCGAGGGCGACGACGGCGTCCGCATCGTCGCGCGCCGGTCCGGCGATGGGGTGCGCTGGACGGTGACCTTCGATCCCGGCCTGGACCCGAACGACCCCGACCTTCGCCGTCGCGCCGACGAGGCCCTCGCGGAGTTGAGGTCGACCCTGGGCATCTGAGCGGCCTTGCTAGGCTTCATGCCGTCATTCCTGCATAGCTCAATTGGCAGAGCACTCGACTGTTAATCGAGTGGTTCCTGGTTCGAGTCCAGGTGCAGGAGCCACGCAAAGCGAAGGCCCCCGCCGAGGCGGGGGCCTTCGTGATGTCGGGCTGGATCAGCCGTAGGGACGGCCGGCCCACGAGAAGTGCGCGACGTTCCAGGAGTTCCAGACGTCGGTGACGCGCACGCCGACCTCGGGGCTCGAGGCCTCGACGATCATGCCGCCACCGATGTACATGGACGCGTGGTGCGCACCGTTCTTGAAGAAGAAGAGCAGGTCGCCCGGCTGGAGTTCGTCGGGGGAGATGCGCCGCACCTCCTGTGCCTGCACGTAGGAGTAGGGGGTGAGCTGCACGCCCACCTGTGCCCAGGCCCACGCCGTGAGCTTGGTGCAGTCCCAGGAGTTGGGGGGATTGGCGGCGAAGCTGTAGGGCTTGCCGACCTGGGCGAGCGCATAGGACACGACGATGGCCGCGCGGTCGGAGCTGACGCCACTGCCTCCGCTGTAGCCGCCGCCGCCGTCATTGTTATTGGCGCTGCCACCGTCATTGGGGCCGCCGTTGGCCGACGTTGTGCTGTAGCCGTTGCCGCCCGAGCCGGAATTCAGGGCCGCTGCGGCCGCTTCGGCGCGCTGGGCGGCGGCTGCGGCTGCTGCGGCGCGCTCGGCCTCGATCTGCTCGCGCAGTTCGGCCTCGAGGCTGTTGAGGTAGGAGTCGGCTTCGGCGACGGCCTGGTCGAACTCGGAGGACCGGCTTTCGAGGTCGGCGAGGGCGGCCTGCTCGGCCTGCTCCTGCTGGACGAGTTCCGCGGTGGCCTGGGCGAGCTGGAGGCGGGCCTGCTGGGTCTTGCGCAGTGCTGCGCTCTGACCCGCGGCCACGATGTCGAGGACGACAGCCTGGTCGAGGAACTCCTGGGCGTCGTCGACGAGGAGAAGCTGGAGCGACGAATCGACGCCACCCGAGCGGTAAGCAGTGGCGGCGTAGCGGCCGATCGTGACCTGGGTCTCCTCGAGCTGGGCCTTGGCCCGGTCGACCTTCTGCTGGGTCTTGTCCATCTTGCGGCCCAGTTGGTCGAGTTCGTACTGGGCGTCCTCGACGCGGCCGTGGGCGGCTGCCGCCTTCATCTGAAGCTCTTCGAGGTAGGCCTTGGCGTTGGCGACGTCCTCGCGAAGGTCGGCGCTGGAGGAGGCGGAGCCGAAGAGACCGGCAGCGCCCAGGGCCGCTGCTGCGATGACCGCGGTCAGCGCTCGGCGACCACGGGGGTGAAGCTTCGGCACGATCGTCCTCTTCCCTGCTGCCTACCGGGTGAGCTGACGGGCTCGGGCGGGGATTCGCCCTACCGCGGGGCCAAGAAGCACCCCGCCGATTCGCCCCAGGAACCTGGGTCCCCGGCTCCGCACCCCTGGGGGGAGCGGACTCGGCATTGGTCGGTCGTTCGACGCCCGGCGGCGTCGTGTCCGATGGTAACAGTCAGGTCACGACGGGCAAACCTGAGCGGGACCCGCTGGGGAAATCGGCCCCTGACGTGGGCAAACGCCGGTACGCCGGGCCCGCCGCCTAGCGCCGTGGGGTCGAGACCGTGAGGGAGAAGGTGAACTGGATCGGGCTGCCCAGGGCGGCCTTGCGGTAGCCCGTGACGGTGCCGGTGCCTGTGGCCCCGGCGTACCGCCCCGAGCCGCCGATGACCGTGACGGTGCCGCGCAGGGTGGTGTTCGCGGTGCCGGCCTGGTCGGAAGGCGACGTCGCCCATCCGCTCACCGACAGGGCGAGCCTGGTGCCGTCGGCGCGGGTGATCGTCACGGGGCCGCCGAAGGGCCCGGTGCCGGAGACGTAGTTGACGCTGGCGAGGAAGCGCAGGGTGGCGTCCTGCTTGCCCCAGCGGGTCGGGCCGCGCAGGTCGTTCCAGCCGTAGGTGATGTCGCCGGGGAGGGTCTCCAGAACGGTGCCCGCACTCATGAGTTCGGTCTTGAAGGTGAGGTCCTTGCTCGTCGTCGCGGACTGGGCAGGCGACGCCCCGATGAGGGCCGTCACCACGAGGGCTGGGGCAAGGGCGAGGGCGAGTCGGCGCATGGTGTGTCTCCCGGGGATGGTGAACGGTGTCAGTGTTGTCTCAGGCAACTACTTCTGGCGTTGCTCGACGGTGAGCGAGAACGTGAGTTCGACGGGACTGCCGAGGGCGGCCTTGCGGTAGCCCGTCATCGTGCCGACCCCTGTGGCCCCGGCATAGGGTCCCGAGC
>NBNH01000165.1 GCA_004379115.1 Actinomycetales bacterium mxb001 | reverse complement strand
CACGCCCGATACGCTCATCCTCTGAAGATCGTCCCAGTTGATCCCGGATTCCGATAGCACCGTCAAATCACTCCAGTTCACACCAGCTCGCGTCAGCACGTTCAGATCCGACCAGTTCACACCAGCATTCGACATCGATCCCAAGTCCAGCCAGTTCACTCCGGCTTTAGACAACAACGTAATGTCATCCCAGTTCACTCCGGCCTTCGACAACACCTCAAGGTCACTCCAGTTCACACCTGCCTTCGACAACACCGTAATGTCGCTCCAATTCACTCCGGCCTTCGACAACACCTCAAGGTCACTCCAGTTCACACCCGCTTCAGACAGCACCGTGATGTCACTCCAGTTCACTCCCGCCTTCGACAGCACACCGATATCCACCCAGTTCACGCCGCCTTCTGACAACGCCTTGATGCCGCTCCAGTTCACCGCAGAAACCGACATCGCCTGCAGGTCACTCCAATTCACTCCTGCTCGCGTCAGGACCGTAAGGTCACTCCAGTTCACTCCAGCCTTCGACAGCACCGTGATATCACTCCAATTCACTCCTGCTTCAGAAAGCACCGTGATATCACTCCAGTTCACTCCAGCCTTCGAAAGCACTCCGATATCCAGCCAGTTCACCCCGCCTTCCGACAACGCCTTGATACCGCTCCAATTCACCCCGGCCTCCGACAAGTCGCGGATACTGTCCCAGTTCACGCCCTTGTTCGAAAGACTGCTGATGTCACTCCAATTGATTCCGGCCAGCGATAGTTCACTGATGTCACCCCAGTTCACACCAGCCTTCGACAGCTCTCCAATATCGCCCCAGTTCACACCGGCATTCGATAACACCTCAATATCACTCCAGTTCACTCCCGCCTTCGACAGCACCTCAAGATCACTCCAGTTCACACCAGCGCGCGTCAGCACGTTAAGATCCGACCAGTTCACACCCGCTTTCGACAGCACCGTAATATCACTCCAATTCACTCCGGCCTTCGACAACACTTCAAGATCACTCCAGTTCACACCGGCTTCAGACAACACCGTGATGTCACTCCAGTTCACTCCAGCCTTCGACAGCACACCAATATCACTCCAATTCACACCGGCCTTCGACAACACTTCAATATCACTCCAGTTCACACCTGCTTCAGACAACACCGTGATGTCACTCCAGTTCACTCCCGCCTTCGACAGCACTCCGATATCCACCCAGTTCACGCCGCCTTCTGACAGCGCCTTGATGCCGCTCCAGTTCACCGCAGAAACTGACATCGCCTGCAGGTCACTCCAATTCACACCGGCTCGCGTCAGGACCGTAAGATCACTCCAGTTCACTCCAGCCTTCGACAGCACCGTGATATCACTCCAATTCACTCCGGCCTTCGACAACACCTCAAGATCACTCCAGTTCACTCCAGCCTTCGAAAGCACTCCGATATCCAGCCAGTTCACCCCGCCTTCCGACAACGCCTTGATACCGCCCCAATTCACCCCGGCCTCGGAAAGCACTGCAATGTCACTCCAGTTCACGCCCGATACGCTCATCCTCTGAAGATCGTCCCAGTTGATCCCGGATTCCGATAGCACCGTCAAATCACTCCAGTTCACACCAGCTCGCGTCAGCACGTTCAGATCCGACCAGTT
>NBNH01000164.1 GCA_004379115.1 Actinomycetales bacterium mxb001 | reverse complement strand
GCCACCTCGTCGATCGGTGCCGGCTCGGCGGCCGGCGCGACCGGCGCCGCCGTGTCGAGGCTGTCGAAGAGGCGATCGCGCAGGACCCGGAATTGAAGGGCGTCGAAGACCTCGTGCACCGGTTCGGGGGCGATGGGCGTTCGCTGCAGGTCGGCGAGGTCAACGCTGAGCGGCACATCACGCACGAGTTCGGTGAGCTGTCGATTAACCAAGACCTGCGGTAGCGCATGGCGCAGGGCATCGCCCACCTTGCCGCCGATCTCATCGACGTGCTCGACGATGCCCGCCAGCGAACCGAACTGCTGAAGCCACTTCGTGGCGGTCTTCTCACCGACGCCGGGTATCCCCGGGAGGTTGTCGCTGGGATCCCCGCGCAGCGCCGCGAAATCCGGGTACTGGATGGGCGTAAGCCCGTACTTCTCCACGACGGCATCGGGTGTCATACGGGCCAGATCGGATACGCCCTTGCGCGGGTAGAGGACCGTCGTGTTGCCCGTCACGAGCTGGAAGGCATCTCGATCCCCCGTGATGATCGATGTCTGCACGCCCGCGCTCTCAGCACGGGTGGCCAACGTTGCAATGAGGTCATCGGCCTCGTAGCCATCCATCTCGACCCATCGGATCCCCATGGCGGTCAACACGTCGCGGATCAGGTCGACCTGTCCTTTGAATTCCGGCGGGGAAGCCGAACGTGTCGCCTTGTAGTCGGCGTAGGCCTCGGTGCGAAACGTCGTCCGCGACACGTCGAACGCGACCGCAATGTGCGTCGGATTCTCGTCGCGCAACGCGTTGATGAGCATCGACGTGAAGCCGTAGACGGCATTGGTTGCCTGACCGCCGGCCGTGGAGAAGTTCTCAACCGGCAGTGCGTGGAAGGCGCGATAGGCGAGCGAGTGGCCGTCGAGGAGCAGGAGGCGGTCGGGTTCGGCGGGCACGGTGGCGATCCTAGGCTGGCCCCCGTGACGAACGACCCGCGCGAACTGGCCGCTCTCATCCAGGCATCCGAGGCCGCTGGATTGGGTTCACGAATGGGGCAGGAGTGGCTGGAGGTGAGCCTGGAGCGGGTGGTGGCCCGACTCCCCGTCGACGGCAACACCCAGCCCTTCGGGCTGCTCCACGGGGGGGCGAGCGCCGTCCTGGCGGAGGCCACGGGGTCGGTGCTGGCCAACCTCCACGCCGGCGAGGGCCGCTACGCCGTGGGCATTGAGCTCTCGTGCAGCCACCATCGCAGCGCCCGCGAGGGCTATGTCACGGCCACAGCCGTGCCGATCTCAGTCGGGCGCACCCTCGTGACCTCCGGCATCTCGATCGTCGACGACGACAATCGGCCCATCTGCACCGCTCGGCTGACCTGCTACGTCAAGGACGCCTGACCATGCCAGGGCACGCTTGCGTCTCGATCCTGGCGATGACTCCCCCGGCGCGCACGGCCCGACTATGCTGCCCCGAACAGCAGACGTCGCCGTTGGCGCGTCCGGATGGATGGGGAGGCTGAGTGCACCGAGGATTCGCTCGGCTACTCCTGGCACTCCTGGGTCTCGTCATCGGGGCCGTTGCCCTCACGGGTGTGGCTCAGGCGGCCGGTCCGGCCATCATCGCCGTGGTCACCGATGCCAACAAAGCCCCCATCGCCGGCGTAACGGTCACCGTCACCGGGCCCGATGGCTTCACCGGCACCGGCGAGACCGGCGCCGACGGCACGGCCACGATCGAGGTTCCCAAGAGCGGCAAGTACGTCATCACGCTCGATGAGTCCACGATTCCCGGCGGGGCCGCCGTTAAGGACGGTCCCGAGCGCACGGCCAACGTCCTGTCGGGCAACAAGAAGATCCTTTTCCCCGTGGGTGTTCCCGATGACGGTGGGGGTGGCGGCGACAGCGGCGGCGCTGGCGGGATCACCCTCGATCGAGTCCTTCAGTTGATCCTCGACGGCGTCGTCCTCTCCCTCATCATCGCCCTCGGCGCCCTGGGACTCAACCTGATCTTCGGCACCACGGGCCTGTCGAACTTCGCCCATGGCGAGTTGCTCACCCTGGGCGCCTTCACCGCCTTCGTCCTCAACGTCTGGTGGGGTATCGACCTCCTGATCGCTGCCCCCATCGCGATCGCACTCAGCGGGCTCCTCTGGGGCTGGGGGCAAAACCAGATCCTCTGGAAGCCCCTGCGCAAGCGGGGCACCGGTCTCATCGCCGCCATGATCGTCTCCATCGGCCTGGCCATCGCCCTGCGCTACACGATCTTGTTCATCTTTGGCGGCACGCCCAAGAGCTACGCACAGTTCGCCGGCCAGCCGGGCCTCGAACTCGGGCCCATCTTCATCACGCCCAAGGCCATCGTGCTCTCGATCATCGCCATCATCGTGCTGGTCGCCACGATCCTGTGGTTGAAGTCCTCGCGCATCGGCAAGGCCACCCGAGCCGTGTCCGATAATCCGGCACTGGCCTCCGCGTCGGGCGTCAACGTCGAGCGCGTCATCTCCGTGGTCTGGGTTGTCGGCGCCATTCTCGCGGCCTACGCGGGCATCTTCCTGGGAGTCACGCAGAACGTCGTGTGGACGATGGGACAGTTCCTCCTGCTCACCATGTTCGCCGCCATCGTCCTCGGTGGACTCGGCACCATCAGCGGGGCGATCGTGGGCTCATTCGTCGTGGGCATCACGGTGCAGCTCAGCACGCTCATCGTTCCCACCGAGCTCAAGACCGGTGCCGCGCTGCTGCTCATGATCGTCCTGTTGCTCGTACGACCACAGGGTCTACTGGGTCGACCGGAGAGGGTGGGCTGACATGGATTTGGGATTCGTCCTCACCCAGTCGATCACGCAGGCGATCGGCGTCACCGCGATCATCTACCTGCTGGCGACGATGGGCCTCAACATCCAGTTCGGCTACACCGGCCTGCTGAACTTCGGACAGATCGCCTTCGTGGCAATCGGCGCCTACGCCATCGGCGTGTTCATGATCCAGTGGCAGCAAAACCCCTGGCCCTCGTGGATGCCATGGCAGACGCTCGTCCCCAACCTGTGGGTGGCGATCCTCTACGCATTACTGCTCTCTGTGATCCTCGCGCTGATACTCGGCATCCCCACGCTGCGACTGCGCGCTGACTATCTCGCCATCGTCACGATCGCCACAGGCGAGATCATCCGCCTGGCATTCAAGTCCACGGATCCCCTGGGCGGATCGCAGGGAATCAACGGCAAGATGGGTCAGGACTTCTACGATCTCAACCCCTTCCCCCAGCAGGACAGGTTCGACTTCGGCCCCCTCACCTATACGCGCGCTGACCTCTGGGTCGTCATCTGTGGGTGGGTGGTCATCGGCCTCCTGCTGCTCCTCACCTGGGCACTCATGCGCAGCCCTTGGGGTCGCGTGCTCAAGGGCATCCGCGAGGACGAGGATGCCGTGCGCTCACTCGGCAAGAACACCTATCTACGCAAGATGCAGGCCCTCATCCTGGGCGGACTGTTCGGGGCGCTCTCCGGCATCTTCTGGGCCATCGCCAAACAGTCAGTTCAGCCTGACTCCATGGTTCCGGCCTTCACCTTCTTCTGCTACACGATCCTCATCCTGGGCGGAGCTGCGCGCGTCATGGGTCCGGTGCTCGGCGCGATCATCTTCTGGTTCCTGCTGGTCTTCGTCGAGCAGTTCCTCTTGCTCCTCATCGACAATGGCACCATCACGTTCCTCGTCCCCACCCAGGTCGGCCCCATCCGATTCATCCTCGTCGGTTTAGGACTCATGCTGCTGATGATCTACCGACCACAGGGAATCCTCGGCGACAAGAAGGAGCTGGCGCTCGATGCCCGGTGACCTCGCGGCGCAGGCCGTCTCCGCACTCGCGACCGTCTCGCCCGAGCCGGGGGCACCCAAGCCCGATCCCATCCTCGTCGCCGATGGCGTCAACCGTCATTTCGGCGGCCTCGTCGCGGTAGACGTCACGCACGTGGAGTTCCAAAAGGGCGCGATCACGGCCCTCATCGGCCCCAACGGTGCGGGCAAGTCGACCTTCTTCAACCTGCTCAGTGGGTTCGACAAGGCCGACGGTGGCACCTGGGTCTACGCCGGAACCGCGGTGACCAACACGGCACCGCACAAGCTCGCCCGCAGGGGCATGGTCCGCACCTTCCAGCTCACCAAGAGCCTGTCGCGCCTGACCGTCATGGACAACATGCTGCTCGGCGCTGGCGGCCAGAAGGGCGAGGTGATGATCGCCTCCGTGCTGCCCTTCCTGTGGAGCGCCCAGGAGAAGAAGAACCGCGAGCGCGCCATGGTGCTGCTGGAGCGCTTCAATCTGGCGGCCAAGGCCGACGACTTCGCCGGATCGCTTTCCGGTGGCCAGCGCAAACTGCTCGAGATGGCACGGGCCCTCATGCTCGAGCCGTCGCTGATCATGCTCGACGAACCCATGGCGGGCGTGAATCCCGCCCTGAAGCAGAGCCTGCTCGACCACATCCGCGATATTCGCGAAGAAGGCACGACGGTGGTCTTCGTGGAGCACGACATGGACATGGTGCGCGATGTGAGCGACTGGGTCGTCGTCATGGCGCAGGGCAAGGTGATCGCCGAGGGGCGCCCCGACGTGGTCATGCGTGATCAGCGAGTCATCGACGCGTACCTGGGTGCCCATCACGATCAGCAGCTGACCAAGTCTGGTGAGTCGCTCACCGAAGGGACGTCGTCATGAGCGGTTTCGACCCGAAGGCCGGGGTGGCCCCGGGCGAGGAGAACGACCCCAGCGAGCTCCCCGTCTTCGAGCAGGAGATCGACCTCAACGCCGAGCAGCTCAGCCAGCCGGGCGCCGTGGTCGCTGGCGAGAGCGACTACGTACTGCACGCAGACGACCTCATCGCCGGCTACTTCCCGGGCGTCAACATCCTCAACGGGTGCTCGCTCACCGCTAAGGAGGGTGAGCTCGTCGGCATCATCGGCCCCAATGGAGCCGGTAAGTCCACCCTGCTCAAGGCCATGTTCGGCCTCGTGCGCGTCCACTCGGGCCGCGTCACCCTCCGCGGCCGCGACATCACCAACCTGCGCGCCGATGCTCTCGTCAAGGAGGGCGTCGGCTTCGTGCCGCAGAACAACAACGTCTTCCCCTCACTGACCATCGAGGAGAACTTCCAGGTCGGCTGCTACCAGAACCCCAAGCTCTTCAGCCAGCAGTTCGAGCGCGTCGCTTCGATCTTCCCGGCCGTCGCAGAGCGCCGCAAGCAGCGCGCCGGTTCGCTCTCCGGTGGCGAGCGCCAGATGGTCGCCATGGGGCGCGCACTGATGATGGATCCCAGCGTGCTCTTGCTCGACGAGCCGAGCGCCGGCCTCTCACCTGCTTTGCAGGACGAGGTGTTCGTCAACGTCAAGGGCATCAATGCGGCCGGCGTCACCGTCGTCATCGTCGAGCAGAACGCAGCCCGATGCCTGCAGATCGTCGATCGTGGCTACGTGCTCGACCAGGGCAGGAACGCCTACACCGGCACCGGCAGGGAACTCGCCAACGACCCAAAGGTCATCGAGCTCTACCTCGGCACCCTCGCCAAGGCCTAGTCCCGCTACGACACGCAGAACTCATTGCCCTCCGGGTCGCACATCACGACCGCGTAGTAGTCCGCGCCCTCGGGTGCCAGAACCCTCAGCCGCTGGGCTCCCAGGGCGACCAGGCGTGCCACCTCCGCGTCCACACGCACGCGCCGCTCATCCGTGGATCCGCTGCGACCGTCAGTGACGTCGATATCGAGGTGCACCCGGTTCTTGACCGACTTCGACTCGGGCACCGACTGGAACCAGATACGCGGCCGCACGCCCGCGGGATCGATGATCGACTCGGGCTCGTCGCCGGCTCCCTCGAGTTCGGCCTCGGGAATCCCGCGGGACCGCCAGTAGGCGACCCAGGTCGGGAAACCACCGGGCGGCGGCTCAGCCACGTAGTCGAGAGCTGCGCACCAGAAGGCGACGAGTGCCGCAGGCGACCGACAGTCGATGGTGATGGCCAAGCGCTTCACGCTGGCAAGGGTACTGTCGCATCGTGACTTCCCTGATCGGCCAGCATGTCATGATCACCGGCGGATCCCAGGGCATCGGCCTGGCAAGCGCCGCTGCCTGCATGGCCCGAGGTGCTCGCGTGTCGATCATCGCGCGTGACCCCTCAAAACTCCACGCGGCACAGCAGCGCATCCCCGGTGTCGCGACGGCGTCAGCGGACGTCACGGACGCAGTCGCCCTGGCATCGGCTATTCGCGGGCTCGAGTCTGCCCACGGTCCCTGCGATGTCGTCATCACCGCGGCCGGAGCCGCAGAGCCGGGCTACGTGCAGGATCTCGACAATGCGGCCTATCGCCGTCATGTCGAGCTCAATCAGATGGGCACCGTCAACGCCGTGACCACTGTTTTGCCCGGCATGCTCGATCGCGGCGCCGGCCACATCGTGCTGATCTCTTCCGTCGTCGGCCTCATCGGAGTGTTCGGCTACGCCGCGTATGCCCCCACCAAGTTCGCTGTGCGCGGCTACGGCCTCGCCCTCGATGCCGAGGTCCGTGACCAAGGGGTGCGCGTGAGCATCGCCTACCCTCCCGACACCCTCACGCCCGGCTTCGAGCGCGAGAACCTCACCAAGCCCATCGAGACCCATCGGGTGTCAGGGGCGGTCAAGCCGATTCCTGCCGAGCGAATGGCCGATGCCATCGTGCGCGGCGTGGAGCGCAACCGGCTGCACATCACGGCAGATCGCCAGACGGCTGCGATCGCCGCCCTGCTCGATCTCCCGGGTCCCGCTCTTCGAGCCCTGATGCGCAGGAGCGCACGGGGGTAGGTCCGCGGCCCGGAATAGCAGGAGGCCCGGTCCACATGGACCGGGCCTCCTGTTGGTGCCTGACTTACGGGACGGGGACCTCGACCGGTCCGACAACCTCGATGCTCTCGAACTTGGTGTTCGTGAGGTACTGCACAACATCGATGGTCGCGGCCTTCGGGTCGCCGTACTCGTTGAAGTCGAGCGGGCCGGTGACACCGTCGTAGTTGGGCTGGCCGCCGGCCTGAATGATGGCGACGCAGTCCGCGTAGGTGCCACATGCCTCGCCGCCGCCATCAGCGTTGGCGACCTGCGGCATGGCAGCGGCGATTGCCGTGCCATCGGCGCAGCCGGCGTACTCAGCCGCGATCGCAACGAGGATCGTCGCGTCGTATGCCTGAGCGCCGTAGGCGAAGTCGGTCAGCGCCGGATCCTGCTCGAGCAGGCGGGCGTTGAACGCCTCCAGGTCGACCGAGGGGTCGCCCGTGGGGACGGTGCCGATCACGCCGGTCATCGTGTCCTTGGGGAAGTCCTTGAACGCCGTCGTCGACAGGTTGCCGTCGGCGAGGTAGATCTGGACGTCCTGCGGGCCGATGCCCTGCTTGATCATTTCCTGGATCAGCTTGGTGCTCTCGTCGAAGCCGACGACCTGAACGAACTCGGGGTTCGTCGCGGCGATCTCAGCGACCTCGGCCTCGAAGGACGGGGCCTCGGGGTCGTAGGTCAGCTTGGACGTGATGGTGCCACCAGCAGCCTCGAAGTCCGCCACGAAGGCGTTCTGCAGACCCTCGCCGTAGGGATCCTGGCGAGCGATCGAAGCGCCCGAGGTGAAGCCCTGGTCGAGAGCGTTGGCGGCCTGGACGGCGCCCTGGAGAGCGTCGGACGGCGCGGTACGGAAGTACAGGCCGTTGTCCGGGTAGTCGGTCAGCGACGGAGCGGTGTTGGCGGGCGAAATCTGGAGCACGCCGTTGCTCGTGATCTTGTCGATGACCGTGAAGGTCACGCCCGAGGAGGCTGCGCCGATGATGACCTGCACGCCCTTGGCGAGGTGCGAGTCAACAGTCTGCGAAGCGATGTCGGTCGTGGTGTCGCCAGAGTCGCCGTATTCGTTGACGACCGGCTGGCCGAGCACGCCACCCGCGGCATCGATCTCCTTGACGGCGAGGTCAACACCCGCGAACTCGGGCGGGCCGAGGTAGGCGAGGCTGCCCGTCGCCGGCAGCAGCGTGCCGACAATGAGCTGGCTGTTCTTGCAGTCGGACGAGGGTGCGGGCTCTGCCGACGACGACTCCGGTGCGGGGGCAGAGGATGAGGCCGGAGCTGAGCTCGAGGACCCACCACTGCTGCTACCACCGCACGCGGCGAGCACGAGGCTCGCGGCGCCGAGAACCACGACGGCCCCCGCGATCGGGCTGCGTCGAATCATGAAGTGTTCTCCTTAGGGGAAAGCGCGCCGCGGACCGCGGCGACGCCGGTCGAACTGGTAGCGGCAACTTACCGCGTGTCGCGTCCTATGCCGAACGCGGCCCTGGGGCCCGAGACGTGATGGTTGTGAAACCGTGATGATCTGCCGTTACCGTTTCGTTATCAAATGCTGCTGTCTGGGCCCTGCCGCGCGACGACGGCGCGGGCGACGTCCGCGAGCGGACGGCGCTGGTCCATGGCCGCCTCACGCAGCCACGCGTACGCCGCCTCCTCGCCCAGGCCCAGTCGCTCCTGCAGCAAGCCCTTGGCCCTCTCGACATCGCGCCGGTCGGCCAGGCGCCGCTCAGCGCGCTCGGCGGAGGCGGAGACCTCCTGGACCTGGTCACGCAGGGAGCGCAGGATCTGCCACCCATGGCTGGCCATCTCGATGGCCGGCATGAGGTCGGCACGGTCGACCGGCTTGACCAGGTAGGCCATGGCTCCCGCATCGCGGGCCTGCTCCACGCGATCGCGCTGGCCGAACGCGGTGATGACCACCACCGCCGTTCGATCGGCTACCTCGCGGGTGAGCTCGATGCCATCGAGCCCGGGCATGGCCACATCAGCGAGCAGCACGTCGGGGCGCAGCGACTCCACCAGATCGAGGGCGCTGAGTCCGTCAGGAGCCTGCCCGACCACGAGGTAGCCCTCTTCGGCCAGCATCTCCGACAGATCCATGCGAATGACGGCCTCGTCCTCGGCGACGACGATGCGCAGCGACTCCTCGGCCGTCATGGGGCGAGCGTAGTGCGGCCACTACCCTGGATTCACGGCCCCGGTATCCCAACCGGCAGAGGAAGCGGTCTCAAACACCGTCCAGTGTGGGTTCGAATCCCACCCGGGGCACCGACTATTGCCGGTGGAGAGTTTCCACGTGCACGGCAGTGAAGGTTCCGTTGACCCGGAATGACCCGGCCTCCGCCTTGACGCAGCGCACGCTCACCTGCTGCCCCTCGGTCGCCACCTCCACGGCCCCCGTGAGATCGACGGGAACGGCGCGATCGATGGGCAAGGACACCAGGGCCGTGCCGGGGGCATCGATGCCACACGATGCTGCGTCGAACATTCCGCCGCTTTGCTCCACCGCAAGGAATCCGGCGAAGTCCAGGACATAGGAGCCCACGGGCAGCGTCAGCGTCGCCACCGCTTGCGGAACGATGTCGACGGTGTCATCGACACTGACGACGTAGCCGTCGCTGGGACCTCGTGGACCGACAGGACCGATCTGACCGACGTCGCCGGGCAGTCCCTGGGGACCTTGGGGACCGGGTGCGCCGACAGGCCCGGCCGGGCCGGCGAATCCCTGGGGACCCTGCGCGCCCTGCGGCCCCCGCGGCCCTGCCTTGCCCTGCTTGCCAGGAATCCCCCGCTGGTTCCAGACCAGGCGCGTCTCGAACTCGGTGCAGGTGTCGTCGGCGGTGACGATGCGGATGTTGCCGTCGCTGGTGGTCACGCACGAGAAGATGGGGCGTAATACGGGCTTCGGTTCACGGGTCAGCGCGATCGCCGGAGCGACCAACGCCGCACCCACCGCGATGCCAGCCACGCCGGCCCCGATGATGGCCCAGCGCCTGCCCATGCGACGACCTCCCACCTAGCCGATCCTTACCGACCGAGGTCCAGTGTTGCGCGTTCGGACAGGATTCGACCGAGCACGCCGTTGACAAACGTCGGCGAGTCGTCCGTGGAGAGCTCCCGGCTCAGGTCCACCGCCTCGTCGATCGCGACTGCCGGTGGGACGTCCCCCCACAGGAGTTCATAGGTGGCGATGCGCAGGAGATTTCGGTCGACCGCTGGCATCCGGTCGAGGGTCCAGCCCAGCGAGTACGTCGCGAGGACCTCATCGATGCGATCGCGGTGGGCGACGACACCCTCGACGAGGCTGACGGCGTATTCCGGAAGGTCGGGCTCCCCCGCTTCGGCTCGACGCCCGCGTGACTCCGCCACCACGGTGAGCGCGTCAGTGCCTCGCAGATCGGATTCGAAGAGGGCGTCGAGTGCGCGCTTGCGGGCCTTGTGCCGAGCTCCCACGGTCAGTTCACGCGGCCGAGATAGGACCCGTCGCGCGTATCGACCTTGACCTTGGTGTCTGGCTCGATGAAGAGCGGCACCTGGATCTCCGCGCCGGTCTCGAGCGTGGCGGGCTTGGTCCCGCCCGTCGCACGGTCGCCCTGAAGTCCGGGCTCGGTGTAGGTGATCATCAGCTCCACGGCCGCCGGCAGCTCGATGTAGAGCGGATTGCCCTCATGCACGGCCACGACCGCCTCCTGGTTTTCCAGGAGCCATCTCGAGTTGTCGCCAACAACGGCATTGGAAATGTGGATCTGATCATAGGACGACGTGTCCATGAAGACCCAGTCGTCGCCGTCACGGTAGAGGTACTGCATGTCGCGCTTGTCGACGTTGGCGGTCTCGACCTTGACCCCGGCGTTGAACGTCTTGTCCACCACCTTGCCCGAGAGGACATTCTTGAGCTTGGTGCGCACGAACGCGCCGCCCTTGCCCGGCTTGACGTGCTGGAATTCGACCACGGCCCACAATTGCCCGTCGATGTTGAGCACGAGGCCGTTCTTCAGGTCATTCGTCGTCGCCACGCCAGTTCCTCCGCGCTATCCCAAGGCCACCAGGCCGCGTTCGGTCGTCGTGAAGGGTACGGGGGGGCCGTCCGTCACGAGGACCGTGTCCTCGATGCGCACTCCCCCACGACCGGGGTAGTACACGCCGGGCTCCACGGTGACCGGAGAGCCGAGGTGGAGCATACCTTCGGAGCGTGCACTGAAGAACGGCGCCTCGTGAATCTCAAGCCCGACGCCATGACCCAAACCATGGCCGAAGTGGTCACCGAGCCCAACAGACTCGATCACCGACCGAGCAGCGGCATCCACCTGCGCCAGTTCGACCCCCGCACGGGCTGACGCACGGCCAGCTTCTTGTGCCGCGAGCACGAGCGCATGCGTCTCGACCTGCCAGTCGTGCGGCCTGCCCATCACGAAAGTGCGGGTCTCATCAGCGTGGTAGCCCGCTACCTCGGCCCCGAAGTCGATGAGCAGGAAATCGCCCAGTTCCAGGGGGCGATCCGTCGGCACGTGATGCGGAATCGCCGAGTGCGGGCCACCGCCGACGATGGTCTCGAAGGAAATGGCATCAGCGCCACGGGCATACATCTCGGATTCCAGTCGTCGTGCGATCTCCCGCTCGGTGGCACCGACGCGCACGTCGCGAACCACGGCGGCAAGGGCCTCGTCGGAAATGCGACACGCCTGGGCGATCAAGTCGCATTCGATCTCGTCCTTGATGACGCGGACGCTTTCAACCACATCCCGCGTCTCGCACAGCGAAGACCCGTGAGATTCGCTCACGATGGCGGCGACATTCCGGTAGGCCGAGAGCGACAAGTGGTCGGCCTCGATGGCCAGAGATCCTGATGACTGCCGAGACCATTGGGTGACGACGGCAGGGAGCGTGGCGCGGTCGATGATGAGGGGCAGATCGGGACATTCCGCACCAGCCTGCGTGACGTAGCGTCCGTCGGTCCCGAGCACGGCTTGGTCCGCGGACATCAGCAGCACCGCATTGCTCCCAGAAAAACCCGTGAGATAGCGGATATTCGACAGCGAGGTGACTACGAAGGCAGCGACCTCTGGTGCCCGCGCGGTCAGCGACTCCCAGACACGCTGGCGACGTCCTTCATGCCGCTCGCTCATGGCTCGAGTCGGCTTGCCACGGCCTGCAAAGCGAGGAGGTAGGACGTCGCACCAAACCCGCTGATCGAGCCCGACACCACGGCCGCGATCACCGAATTGTGGCGGAAGTCCTCGCGTGCCGCCGGATTGGACAGATGCACCTCGACGGTCGGTGCACCGACCTGCGCCAGTGCGTCGCGCAGCGCGTAGCTGTAGTGGGTGAATGCTCCCGCGTTGAGAATCACCGGCGTTCGGGTATCTGCTGCCTCGTGCAGCCACGCAACCAGGTCGGCCTCCGAATCGGACTGGCGCACCTCGACCTCGAGCCCCAAGCGCAAGCCTTCCGCCCGGCACATCTCTGCCAGTTCCTCATGGGTCGTCGATCCGTAGATCTCCGGCTCGCGCACGCCCAGCCGGCCGAGGTTCGGGCCGTTGATGACCAGCACGCGGGTCATGCCGATACCTCCGCATAGGCGGCCGTCAGAAGGCCCGGATCGGGTCCCTCGAGGAGCTCAGGATGGCCTATGCCGCGCAGCACGACAAAGCGCAGCAGGTCTCCGCGTGTCTTCTTGTCGCGTCGCATCGCCGCTAGCAGGTCATCCCAGCGACCGCCGGCATAGGAGGTGGGCAGCCCCAGGTCACCCAGGACCTGTCGGTGGAGGGCTACCCCGCCGTCGTCGAGCAGTCCCGCAAGGCGCGCGAGTTCGGCGACATAGACCATGCCCACACTGATCGCCGCACCGTGCCGCCAGTGGTAGCGCTCGACCTGCTCGATTGCATGGCCGAACGTGTGCCCGTAGTTGAGTACCTCGCGACCGAGGACCCCGCTGCCGATGCGTTCGCGCAGGTCCCCTGACACCACGTCAGCCTTGACCGCGATCGCACGTTCGATCACTTGGCGAAGTCGAGGCGAATCCCATTGCGTCACGGCCGAGGGATCCTGGAGCACCAGATCGAGGATGGCCGTGTCGCGAACCAGGCCGCACTTGACCGCCTCGGCGAGCCCGGCCACCAGATCGTGTCGCGGGAGGGTCTCGAGAGCCTGGAGATCGCAGAGAACGCCAGCGGGCTCATGGAAGGCACCGACGAGATTCTTGCCGGCATCGACATTGATCCCCGTCTTGCCGCCCACGGCGGCATCGACCATGCCGAGCACCGTCGTGGGAATGGTGACGAAGCGCACCCCACGCAGCCAGGTCGCGGCGACGAATCCCGCCAGGTCGGTCGTGGACCCACCCCCGACTCCGACGATGGCATCCGTGCGCGTGAATCCTGACTGGCCGAGGACCCCCCAGCAGAAGGCCGCCACCTCGCTGGACTTGGCGTCTTCACCGTCAGGCACCTCGAGGCAGATGGCCTCGAAGCCCTGATCGACCAGATCAGCGCGAATTGCCTCGCCCGTGGCAGCCAGGGCCAGGGGCGCGATGACGGCGACACGCTGAACACCCTCACCGAGGAGCGCCGGAAGCTCGCCGAGCAAGCCGTTGCCCACGACGACGTCGTAGGGGCGCTCGGCACGCACGGGAATTCGCGTGGAGTCAGTCATGGACGAACCGCCGGACTATTGCCCATCGCGATGTCGCCGACCTGGCGGGCAACGTCAGCGACGTCGATGCCGTCCGTGTCGACGATCGATGCCGCCACCTCCTCGTAGAGGGGGGTGCGCTCATCCAAGAGACGGATCAGGGTGCCGCGCACGTTGCCCAGGAGCAGCGGGCGCGAGGCATTCATCCCCACTCGCTCGGTGGCCGTGGAGATGCCCACACGGAGCCAGACGACGTTGTGCCCACGCAGGTTCTCGCGTGTCTGCTCGTCAAGAATGGCGCCACCGCCGAGCGCCAGGACGCCGCCTGGCTGGCTCAGCGCACGGGCGACTTCTTCACGTTCCATCTCGCGGAAAGTAGGTTCGCCGTCGTCGATGAAGATTTCTGCCACGGACTTTCCGGCACGACGTTCGATGAGCTCATCGCTGTCCGTGAACTCGACCCCCAGGTCGTGCGCCACGCGATGTCCCACGGTCGTCTTGCCGGCGCCCGGGGCCCCGACGAGCACGACGGCCGGCTTGCCACTCATCGGATCGCCAGGTTGTCCAGGTACGACTGGAGATTGCGTCGGGTCTCCTCGACCGAGTCCCCACCGAACTTCTCGACGAGCGCTTCGGCGAGGACGAGCATCACCATGGCCTCCGCGACGACACCGGCAGCGGGCACGGCACAGACATCGGACCTCTGGTTGATCGCCTTAGCCGCCTCACCGGTTGCCACGTCGACCGTTTGGAGCGCCCTCGGAATCGTGGAGATGGGCTTCATGGCCGCGCGTACACGCAGAACCTCACCCGTGGACATGCCACCTTCGGTGCCCCCGCTATGCCCGCTCGTGCGCTCCAGGACGCCATCGGTCGCCACGATCTCGTCCTGGGCGGCCGAGCCGCGCACAGCCGCTAGTGAGAAGCCATCGCCAACCTCGACGCCCTTGATGGCCTGAATGCCCATGAGCGCTGCCGCTAGGCGTGCATCTAGTCGTCGATCCCAGTGGACATAGCTGCCAAGCCCCGGTGGCAGGCCGTGCACGACCACCTCGACGACACCACCGAGCGTGTCGCCGTCCTTGTGGGCTGCGCTGATCTCCTCCTGCATCCGAGCAGAGACAGTGGCGTCGAGCGCGCGGACAGGGTCGTCGTCGATCGCCGCCGCGTCGGATGGCTGAGGCACACGCGCGGTGTCGTCGAAAGCGCCGCCGATACGCACGACATGACTGACGACCTCGATGCTGCCCACGGCCTGAAGGAAACTCCGCGCGACAGCCCCGAGCGCGACACGGGCAGCGGTCTCTCGAGCACTTGCTCGCTCGAGCACCGGACGCGCATCGTCGAAGCCGTACTTCTGCATGCCCACGAGATCCGCGTGTCCCGGTCGCGGCCGTGTGAGGGGTGCATTGCGGGCCAGTCCTTCAAGTTCTTCCGCATCGACGGGGTCGGCCGACATGACGGTTTCCCACTTGGGCCACTCCGAATTGCCCACCTCGATGGCCACCGGACCGCCCATCGAAAGTCCATGCCGAACCCCGCCCAGGATCCGGACCTCGTCCTGCTCGAACGCCATGCGGGCTCCCCGCCCGGCGCCAAGACGGCGCCGACGCAGATCGTCGGCGATGAGTGCGGATGTGACCGGCACGCGAGCAGGCAGGCCTTCCAGGATGGCGACCAGAGCCTGCCCGTGGGACTCGCCCGCGGTCAGCCACCTCAGCATGTGTCCTCCTCGACTCGCCGCACATCCTCTCAGATGCCCGACAGCGGCCCGGTCCGGCAGAGCGAGGTCAGCCCACGACGATGGGCAGCAGGGCACCCAGGCACAGGAAGGGCCCGAAGGGGATCGACTTACGTAGCGCGTCACGTGCGCGCCCTCGTCGCAACAGGACGACACCCACGATGGCAAGTCCCGTCACGGCGCCCAGCATGAACCCGGCGAAGAGGCCTAGCACGAGGTCACTCCAGCTGTAGTAGCCCAGGTAGAGACCAAGGGTCGGGGCCAACTTCACGTCGCCCATGCCCAGTCCTGCGCGCGCGAAGAGGCCCAGAAGGAGAAAGGCGACGAACGCGATCGCGGCCGCTATCCAGGCTCGAAGGAAGGCATCTGATGCCCCCTGCTGCATGCTCGCGATGAAGAGCAGGGCGCCGCCGGCAACCAGCATGCCCAGGGCGAGGACATCGGGAATTCGATGCCGCGCAAGGTCCGTGCGCGAGACCGCGACGGAGCCCAGCGCAAATGCCCACCACGCAGGCAGGGTCGGCACCAGCCCGGTCGCCACGGTGACCCCCGCGCAGGCGATACCCGAGGCGGCACAGGTCCAGGCGGTGCGTCGAGGCAGGGGCGTGTCGTCGGCTTGGTCCCCCACGGTCAGCGACCAGGCCGCGAGACGTTCGAGGCCGATGCCGAGGACCGCGCCGATGATTCCGGCGAGCACCGCCACCTGCCACACGGTCACCGCTGGCCCACCCCGAGGAGCGCCGAACGCATGGCCTCGACGGGGGCGTCCAGTCCGGTCATGAGCGCCACCTGATCGACCGCTTGCCACAGCAAGAGGTCTCGCCCGTCGGCAGCAGCACCACCGGCTCGCTGCCAGGCATCGACCAAGGCGCTCTTCGCAGTGCCGTAGGCGACGTCGAGGAGCACTCCGTGGACAGAAGTCACCGCATCGGCGAGGTCATCGACCGTTCCCGGCGGTGTAGTAGCGATCACCACGTCGCTGTCGAGGTGATGGCGCGCTTCGGACCACGAGTGCGGATGGACGGCCACGGACATCTCGTTGGCGAGGTCGACGAGTGCACCGGCCCGGGCAGGGGACCGCAGAGACAGGTGCACGTCGGAGACGCCGAGCGCGGCCACGGCGGCGAGGGCGCTGCGGGCGGTCGCCCCGCCGCCAAGGATCGTTGCCGTTGCTGGCTGAGTGGGCTTATCTGATGCCTCGGTGATGGCTCGGCGCATTCCGGCCACGTCGGTGTTGTGTCCGTGCCGCCCACCGCCGGCGAAGACGACCGTGTTGACCGCACCGACAGAAGCCCCGAGGTCGGTCACGGTGTCCAGCAGCGGCAGGATCGCCGTCTTCAATGGCATGGTCAAGGAGAGGCCGCGCCATTCGGGCCCGCACCCGTCGATGAAGCCCGGCAGGTCGTCCTCGCCGACCTCGATGGCGTCATAGGTCCAGTCCAGGCCGAGCGCGGAGTAGGCAGCGCGATGGAGCACGGGAGAGAGGCTGTGACTGATCGGCGTTCCGAGAACGGCCGCCCTCATCGTGACGTGCTTTCGCGCGTCCTCACTGCGGAGCCCCGGGCGACGGCGCAGCAGTAGCCCCATAGCCATCGCGGAAATCCTGCTTCCAGGCGAGGAACTGGTCGTAGTCGCTCGTGAACTTGGTCGTCAGCGTGTCGGGGTCGACGGTGACGAAGTACAACCAGTCCCCCTTCGCGGGGTCCAAGGCCGCCTCGATCGCCTCCTGACCGGGCGAGTTGATGGGCGTCGGCGGCAGTCCGTCGATGACGAACGTGTTGTAGGGCGAGTCCACCGACAGCATGTCGTCGGTGAGGAAGAACGTGTCGGTCTTCAGGGCGTAGTTGACCGTCGAGTCGAATTGGAGCTTCATCCCCTGCTCCAGGCGGTTGTAGATGACCCGCGCCACTTTGCGGAAGTCCTCGGGCGCGACCTCGGCCTGCACGAGGCTCGCGACGATCATCACCTCGTAGGGGTCGAGCCCGAGTTTCTTGGCGCGACGCTCCAGCCCGACCTCGTCAGCCGCGAGCCCGAAGCGGTTGATCATCGCGCCCACCACCTCGGCGGCCGTGCGCCCCGGAATGATGTCGTAGGACGCCGGGAAGAGAAGTCCCTCAGGTCGACCCTCCGCCCAGTCCGGAAGCGACATCGCGGCAGGGTCGCGCAGAACCGACTCGAACTCACCGGCTGCGATGCCGGTGGCTTCCGACGTGATGCGTACGGTCTCATCGATGCGCAGCCCCTCGGGAAGCACCAATGGTGCGGCCCGCGAGGCGGGATCGAGCATGGTGTCGATGACGGCAGCTGGGTCCATGCCTGTCGTCAGGCTGTAGACACCTGGGCCGATGCGTGTGGCTCGCTCATCGAGATCTGCGCTCGCCAGGAACGCCGACGCGGATGTGATGACGCCCGCTTCCTGCAACGACTGCGCCAGGGTGCTGAGCGAATCTCCCGTCTCGACGACCACCAGCACGGGCTGGCCGGGTGCGACTTCGGACGTGAGTTCGGGGGCCAGGCCTCGAACGGTGAGGGCCAGCCACGTGCCGGCGAGGACGAGTGCGACTAGGCCGAGGGCCGCCACAGCCCACCTGATCGGACTACGCCGGTTGCGGGAGGGTGGAAGGGGGTCTTGGGTCAGGAAAGGCAGCATCTGACTCACGGCGAGCCCTCCTCTCCTGCGGCACCCTCGACGGTAACGGCTTCGCCGACCAGAGTCCCGGCGGCGCGCTCCATGGCGAGGGCATGCTCAAGGATCAGGACAGCCGCCGCTTGATCGATGACCGGTCGTGACTGACGTGTGTCACGACCGGCGTCGTGGAGGGCCCGCTGGGCGGCAACGGTGCTGAGGCGTTCGTCGATGAGTCGCACCGCGCACGGAACGGCCGCCGCGAGTTCGGCTGCCAATCGGCGGGCAGCGCCTGCGGCCAGGCCCTCGTCGCCGGACAGGGATCGTGGAAGTCCGACATAGACAGCAATCGCGGACCATTCCGCCACGACCGCGGCAATCCGTTGGACGGTGAGGCGATCGCGCTCGAAGGTGGCCTCGGGTACCGCCAGGATGGCATCGGGATCGGTCCGGGCAACGCCCACGCGCACGGTGCCGACGTCGACTCCGAGTCGCACGCCGCGCGGCAGTGGTCAGCCCTCCCCGGCGCGCGCCTTCACGAGCGCCCGCACCGCGTCGAATGCCGCATCGAGGCCATCCGGGTTAGTCCCGCCGCCCTGGGCGATGTCGTCCTTGCCACCCCCGCGTCCATCCACCGACGGCAAGGCTGCCTGCAGGAGGTCGTTGGCGGTGAGCCCGAGTTCGAGGGCGCGCGAGTTGACGATGGCGACGAGCGAGACGCGCCCCTCAGCCACCGATGCCCCGATCATCGCCACGCCCTTGTCCGGTCGCGCCGCCGCGCGCCCCTGGGTGGCCAGTCCACGCAGGTCGCCTGCGGACAGGTCATCCGGAGCCCGGTAGGTCCAGACGCGGAAATCGCCGTAGTCATTGCCCTCGCCGATCACGCCTTCGACATTGGAGGTGAGCTGCGCGCTGCGCACGCGCTGCAGGTCGCGCTCTGCCTCCTTGAGTCGCGTGATGAGGCCCTCGACTCGCTCGGGCAGCTCCTCGGGCCGCGCCTTCACGAGCGTCGTGAGCTGATCGACCAGGAGATGCTCGCGAGCCAGATGCCGGTAGGCGTCGACGCCAACGAGGGCCTCAATGCGGCGGACACCCGCTCCGATGGAACCCTCGGACAAGAAGGTGACGACGCCGACCTGACCCGAGCGCTGCGCGTGCGTGCCCCCGCACAGTTCGTGTGCCCAGTCGCCCACTGAGATGACGCGGACGTCAGACCCGTACTTCTCGCCAAACAACGCCATGGCCCCGAAGGCTCGCGCCTCGTCGAGCGACATGACCTGAGCGACGACCTCTAGATCTGCCGCGAGGACGTCGTTGACCCTTGCCTCGACGTCTCGGAGAATGTCGGGGCTCACGGCTCCCTGGCTCGGGAAGTCGAATCGCAGTCGTCCGGGTGCGTTTTCTGAGCCCATCTGGGTCGCGGTCTCGCCCAGGAACTCGCGGAACGCGCGATGGACGAGGTGCGTTGCCGTGTGAGCTCGCGAGATGGCCCGACGGCGCTCAGAGTCGACCTCGCCGGTGATCTCGGAGCCGACCGTGATCTCACCAGACGCCACGGTCGCGCGATGCACGAAGAGGCCGGGCACCGGTGATTGCACGTCGTAGACCTCGAGTACTGCACCTCCGGGGCCGACGATACGGCCGTGGTCTCCCAGCTGCCCGCCAGCTTCCGCATAGAAGGGCGTGCGGTTCAGCACGATCTCGACGTGCTCTCCCTCGCGGGCCACGGGCACGACGTCGCCGTCACGAAGTATCCCGGTAATGACGCCTTCGCTCTGCGTCTCGACGTAGCCGGTGAACCCGGTCGTGCCACCCGAATCAAGCACCTCGCGGTACGCCGTGACAGGGGTGACGCCAGCCTTGCGGGATCGCGCATCGGCCTTCGCGCGCTCGCGCTGCTCGGCCATGAGTCTGCGGAAGCCGTCTTCGTCGACATCAAGCCCTTGCTCGCGCGCCATCTCCAGGGTGAGGTCGATGGGGAACCCGTAGGTGTCGTGGAGGACGAAGGCTTGCTCCCCGGCCAGCACCCCTGCTCCGTTGGACCGCACCTCCTCGGCGGCGAGATCGAAGATCTGGGTACCGGTTCGCAGGGTCTGCAGAAACGTCCCTTCCTCCTGCACGGACACCGACTCGATGCGGCGTGCCTCATCGTTGAGTTCCGGGTACTGCGGCGCCATCGTGCGGATCGTCGTCTGCATGAGGTCGCCGATCGCGGGTTCTTCGCACCCGAGGATGCGCATATTGCGAATGACTCGTCGCATGAGTCGGCGCAGCACGTAGCCGCGACCCTCGTTGCCGGGGATGACTCCGTCGCTGATGAGGAAGGCGCAGGTGCGACTGTGATCGGCGATGACACGCAGCGCGACATCGGACTTCTCACTGGAGCCGTAGCGAACTCCGGTGAGCTCACTGGCGCGGTCGAGGATTCCTCGCGTGGTGTCGATCTCGTAGATGTTGTCGACGCCCTGCAGCAGCGCGGCCATGCGCTCAAGGCCCATGCCCGTGTCGATGTTCTTCGCCGGCAGGGGCTTGAGGATGTCGAAGTCCTCCTTCGACCGCACGACTGAGAGCTCGTCCTGCATGAAGACGAGGTTCCACACCTCGAGGTAGCGGTCTTCGTCGGCGACCGGGCCTCCCTCGCGCCCGTGCGCGGGGCCACGGTCGTAGTAGATCTCCGAGCACGGTCCCCCGGGACCGGGAACGCCCATCGACCAGTAGTTGTCCTTGGCGCCGCGGCGCTGGATGCGCTCAAGGGGCACACCGACATCGCGATGCCAGATGTCGATCGCCTCATCGTCATCGTCGTAGACCGTGACCCACAGCTTGTCCTCGGGGAAGCCATAGCCTCCGTCAGGAACGCTGCCCGTCAGCAACTCCCACGCATAAGGAATTGCTCGGCTCTTGAAGTAATCACCGAACGAAAAGTTGCCGGCCATCTGGAAGAACGAAGCATGCCGCGTCGTCTTGCCAACCTCTTCGATGTCGAGGGTGCGCACGCACTTTTGCACGCTCGTGGCCGTGGGATAGGGCGGCGGGGCCTCACCGAGGAAATAGGGCTTGAACGGCACCATGCCGGCGTTGACGAACAGCAGGGTGGGATCGTCCAGCAGGAGCGATGCCGATGGGATCACCTGGTGCCCGCGATCGGCGAAGAAGGTCAGGAATCGGGTGCGGATCTCCGCCGAATCCATCAGGCAGCCCCGTCGGCCGGTCGCGTGCGCGCCTGGGCGAGGACGCGGGCGGCCGCAGCGCCGGTCGCGGCGGCAGAGAGCGGTGCCACGGCGGGCCGCTGGGTGCCTCCCGCTGCCTGCATGAGGCTGCGCGCCTGCACGGCCAAGCCGGCCGCCGATCCCGTGGCCGCCTGGACACTGCCCACGACTCCGCGGTCACGAGCCTGCTCCACGAGCCGCTGGCCCCGGCGGTAGGCCAACACGCCACCCGCGGCACCGATCGCCACCCACACCAGGCGTCCCACGGCAACCTCCCTGACCTCGCTCGTCGCTCGAAGCAGACCCTAATGCCTAGGCCGAGCCGTCGGCCCCGAGAGCCTTGTCGATGCGGTCGAGCACCTCCGCCCACCGCGCCTCGGCACCGTGGTCTGTGGGCTCGTAGTAGCGGCGATCGACCAGCGGGTCCGGCAGGTGCTGCTGGGCGGCAATGCCGCCGGGAACGTCGTGCGGGTAGCGATACGTCGTCCCATGACCGAGGCTCCGCGCCCCCGGGTAGTGCGCATCCCGCAGATGCGGGGGCACCGTGCCAATACGCCCGGATCGGACGTCCGACTGTGCGGCATCGATGGCCGTGATCACGGCGTTCGACTTGGGGCTGAGCGACAAATGAATGGTGGCGTGAGCCAGCGTGAGCCGTCCCTCGGGCATACCGAGCATCTGGACCGCCTGGGCCGCGGCAACCGCGGTCTGCAACGCGGACGGATCAGCCATGCCGACGTCCTCGCTGGCCAGGATCATCAGACGACGCGCGATGAAACGAGGGTCCTCCCCCGCCTCGATCATGCGTGCGAGGTAGTGCAGGGCCGCATCGACGTCGCTGCCACGCACGCTCTTGATGAAGGCGCTGATCACGTCATAGTGCTGGTCGCCGTCGCGGTCGTATCGGACTGCCGCCGTCTGCACGGCGACCTCAACGTCGCTGAGTTCGATCGTCGCGCCACGGCCCCGAGTGGTCACGACGAGACCCGCCGAGGCCTCGAGCGCGGTGAGCAACCGCCGAGCATCGCCACCCGCCATACGCAGGAGCTGCTGACGCGCCTCCTCAGAGAGGTCAACCGTGCCGTCGAGACCGCGCCCGTCGACGCAGGCGCGATCGATCAACTGAGACAGGTCGGTGTCGTCGAGCGGCTCCAGGGTGAGTACCAGGCTGCGGGAGAGCAGGGGCGAGACCACAGAGAAGCTGGGGTTTTCGGTGGTCGCGGCGATGAGCGTGACCCAGCCGTTCTCGACAGCGGGCAGCAGCGCGTCTTGCTGGGTCTTGCTGAACCGGTGGACCTCGTCGATGAACAAGACCGTGCCTCGGTCATGCAGGGCGAGTTGATTGCGCGCAGCATCGATGACTTCGCGGACCTCCTTGACGCCGGCCGTCACTGCCGAGAGTTCGACGAAACGGCGACCGGTGGCGGTGGAGACCATGCTCGCGAGGGTGGTCTTACCCGTGCCCGGAGGACCCCACAGGATGACGGAGACGGCCGCGCTCGGGTCGCCGTCCAGCAAACGTCGCAGTGGCGACCCCTCGGAGATCAGGTGCCGCTGGCCCACGAGGTCGTCGAGAGTGCGCGGGCGCATGCGCACCGCGAGCGGGGCGCCCGGGCGGTCCGGCCCGGCGCCGACGTCGAAGAGGCTGGCGGTCATTGCTCGCGAGACTACGCGGGCTCGCGGGCGGGGCGCGGGGCACGACCGGGAATCCACCCCGACCGATAGCGTCCAACCTCGCGGAAGCCCAGTGAGCGGTACAGCGACGCGGCCGCCTTGTTGCCCGCGTACATCTCGAGATAGACCAGGGACTCTCCCCGTTCGAACGCGCCGGAAACGAGCTGGGCGGTGACGGCCTTGCCGTGACCATGGCGACGCTGTTCGGGGTCCGTGCAGATGCTGACGAGATGGGGGATGCCGTCGGCAATGTCGCTCTCGGCACCGACGGCCACCAGCCGAGGGCCATCGAGTACGCCCACCCACCGGCGGATCGACGGATCGCCGGCCATGAGGTAGGCGGAATCAGAGTGCGAGAGCAGCGGGTCGATTCGCGCGTCGTGGGCATCGATCTCACGCGCACCGCGTGCCCAATCGCTGAGGTCATGCGCGACGTCAGGGGCCGTGATGAGCCAGATCGACCAGTGCCCCGGATCGGGAATCCTCAGGCGCTCAGGCAATAGCGCGTACACGTGATCGTGGACATGGATCCCATCGACCTGACGCCTAGCCGAGAGGAAGTCGATGATCTCGAGGATGCGCCCCGGGTCATCGCCCAGGGCGCTAACCCAGAGTTCGCCCGAGCGCCTCCCGGCACGAATGAAGCCGACGTGATCTTCGTCGACCAGGAAGTCGACCACCTGCGACTCATCGAGGTGGTAGCGCAGGAAGGGGTCGTCAGGCCGGGCTTGGCGCAGCGGGTGCTGCATCGATGCCGGCCTCCTTGCGCTGCTTGGCGGTGATGGGCGTGGGAGCACCCGTCAGCGGGTCCTGCCCCCCGCCGGTCTTGGGGAAGGCGATCACGTCGCGGATGCTCGACGCGCCGGCAAGGAGCATGGCGACGCGATCGATGCCGAAGGCGATGCCGCCGTGCGGGGGCGGGCCGTACTGGAAGGCCTCGAGCAGGAAGCCGAACTTCGACTGCGCCTCCTCCTCGGACATGCCGAGCAGGGCGAAGACCCGCTCCTGCACGTCGCGCTGGTGGATACGCACCGAGCCGCCGCCGATCTCATTGCCGTTGCACACCATGTCGTAGGCCCATGCGAGGGCCTCGTCCGGTGCGGACTCGAAGGTGTCGATCCAGTCGGAATTGGGCGACGTGAAGGGATGGTGCACGGCCGTCCAGCCCTGCGTGCCGTCGTCTTCTTCCGTGCGCTCGAACATCGGCGCATCGACCACCCAGAGAAAGGACCATGCCGACTCGTCGATGAGGCCGAGGCGATGGCCGATCTCCACTCGGGTCGCGCCGAGCAGTGCGCGCGCATCCGACACGGGGCCTGCGGCGAAGAACGCGCAATCCCCGGGCGATGCGCCCACAGCGGCCTGCAGTCCCGCGCGCTCGGCTTCGGAGAGGTTCTTGGCGACCGGGCCGCCGAGCTCGCCGTCCGCCCCGAAGGTGACGTAGGCAAGGCCCTTGGCTCCGCGTTGCTTGGCCCACTCCTGCCACGCGTCGAACTGACGTCGAGGCTGATCGGCGCCGCCGGGCATGACGACCGCTCCGACATAGGGCGCCTGGAACACGCGGAAGGGTGTCTCGCGGAAGTAGTCGGTGAGGTCGACGAGCTCGAGGCCGAAGCGCAGGTCGGGCTTGTCGGTGCCGAAGCGACGCATGGCCTCGGCGTAGGGCATGCGGGGCACCTCGCCGATGTCCACCCCGAGGATCCCCTGCCACAGTGCGCGCACGATGGCCTCGCCAACCTGGATCACATCCTCCTGCTCGACGAAAGACATCTCGATGTCAAGCTGGGTGAACTCCGGTTGGCGGTCACCTCGGAAGTCCTCATCGCGGTAGCAGCGCGCGATCTGGAAGTAGCGTTCCATGCCCGCCACCATGAGCAGCTGCTTGAAGAGCTGCGGCGACTGCGGCAGGGCGTACCAATTGCCGGGTTGGAGGCGCGCGGGCACCAGGAAGTCCCGGGCACCCTCGGGCGTGGACGCTGTCAGCGTGGGTGTCTCGATCTCGACGAAGTCACGAGCAAGCAGCGTGTCGCGGCAGATCTGGTTGAGCTTGGAGCGCATGCGGAGGTTGTCTCCCACGGAGGGTCGACGCAGGTCGAGGTATCGGTAGCGCAGTCGCGCCTCCTCGCCGATAGTCGCGCGGTCGTCGACCGGGAAGGGCAGCGGCGCGGCGGGGCTGAGCACCTCGACCTCGCTGGCCTCTACCTCGAGGCTGCCGGTGGGAATGTCGGGGTTCTCGTTGCCCTCCGGGCGGCGCCGCACGGTGCCGACAATTCGCAGGCAGTACTCGTCTCGCAGGCCGTGCGCCACGTCAGGATCGTTGACGACCACCTGGACGACCCCACTGGCATCGCGCAGGTCGAGGAAGGCGACTCCCCCGTGGTCGCGCCGCCGGTCCACCCAGCCCGCGAGCGTGATCTCGGCGCCTTCATCCGCGCTCGACAGCGTGCCGGCTCGGTGCGTGCGGATCACGATGCTCCCTCGTCGCTGTCGGTCACGGCCACCACGCGGGGCCGCAGGTCAGTATCGGGGGGCGTCCATGTGGTGGCATCAGCGCCCACCTGCTCACCGCTGCGAATATCCTTGACCGTGTCGCCGGCGTCGTCAGGGAACCAGACGTAGGGGATGCCACGCCGATCGGCGTAGCGGATCTGCTTGCCGAACTTGTCGGCGCTGGGCGACACCTCGCAGGCGATCCCGCGCTCGCGCAAATGCTGTGCGACCTGATAGCTGCGTTCGCGAGACTGCTCGTCGGTGACGGCAACCAGCACTGCGGACGGAACTGACCGAGAGGCCGTCACGAGTCCGCGACCCAACAGCAGCGAGACCAGGCGGGTCACGCCGAGTGAGATGCCGACCCCCGGATATGTCGTCTTGCCGTCGGAAGCCAGGGAGTCGTAGCGCCCGCCGGAGCAGACAGAGCCGAAGGACTCATGACCGATGACCTGGGTCTCGTAGACGGTGCCGGTGTAGTAGTCCAAGCCGCGCGCGATGTGGAGGTCGACTCGCGCCGCACCCGGATGATCCCGGTTGACTCCATCGATGACCGCGGCGAGTTCGCCGAGACCCTCGTCGAGCATTGGGTCACTGACTCCCAGTGCGCGCACGCGCTCGACGAACGTCGAGTCAGGCGCCTGGACGTCGGCGAGGTCCAGGCACGCCTTGGCCTGCGTCTCGGTGAGGCCAGCCTCGGCCAAGAGCGTCCTGACCTTGTCAGGGCCGATCTTGTCGAGCTTGTCGATGGCACGCAGCACCGTCGGGACGTCGGTGATGCCCAGCCCGCGATAGAAGCCTTCGAGGACCTTGCGGTTGTTGAGCAGGATGATCGTCGGAGGAATCGGCAGCGCCGCCAGCACCTCCGCCATCACGGTCGCCATCTCGACATCGTGGTGAGCGGCGAGGTCACCCTCATCGACGATGTCGATGTCGGCCTGGGTGAACTCTCGGAACCGACCCTCCTGGGGTCGCTCGCCCCGCCACACCTTCTGGATCTGGTAGCGCCGGAAGGGGAAGGCGAGCTTGCCAGCGTTGTCCACGACGTAGCGCGCAAAGGGGACAGTCAGGTCGAAGTGCAGGGCGAGCGCCGAATCGTCGTCGCCCTGCAGCCGGTGGACGGCATACACCTCCTTGTCGATCTCCCCCTTGCGCAGGAGCGTCTCGACGGGCTCCACGGATCGGGTCTCCAGCGAGGCGAAACCGTGAAGTTCGAAGATCCGGCGCGCCGTGTCGAGGACGTGCTGCTCAACGATGCGCCCGTCGGGTAGCCACTCGGGGAATCCCGACAGCGTGGCCCGCACGGCCATCACAAGCCCCTGGACGGGGGGTGCAGTAGGCCCCCGTCAGCGGCGAGTTCGAGCAGGAAGGGATTGGTCGTGCGCTCCTGGCCGATGCTGGTGAGTTCCCCGTGGCCGGGCATGACGACCGTGTCATCGTCGAGCGGCAGGACGACGCGCCGCAGACTCTCGGCCATGGCCTCGGGATCGCCCCCCGGCAGATCAGTGCGCCCGATAGAGCCAGCGAAAAGGAGATCCCCACTCAGCAGCACAGGGGGACGGTTGCTGTCGCGTGGGGCAAGGAAGGCGGCGGACCCCTCGGTGTGCCCCGGGGCATGTGCGACGGTCAGCGGTACGCCGGCGATGTGAAGACTCTCGCCGTCGGTGAACGTTCGCACATCGTCGGGCTCCGTGAGTTCGAGTTCACCCTCGGTCATGGCGAGGAGTTGCTCGCGGGCGTAGGCGAAGCTCGAGCCGGCGGGGTCGGCCAGGCGATAGCGATCGTCGGCGTGAATGTAGGCAGGAATGCCGTGACCAGCCACGAGTGGGGCCACCGACCACACGTGATCGACGTGACCGTGGGTCAAGAGCACGGCAACGGGGCGCAGTCGGTGATCATGGAGGACGTCGCGTAGGGGCCCCATGCTCCCCTGACCCGGATCGACCACCAGGCAGTCCTCGCCCTCGCCGGTTGCGACCACATAACAATTGGTCCCCCAGGCACCCGCGGGGAAGCCGGTCACGAACACAGTGGCCTCCGGGAGGATGCGGGATCAGGGGCGTGCCGAGCCTACCGGGGGTGCCTTCGTAGACTCCCGGGTCGGCGCTCCTCCCGCCCGGGAGAGCGGATGCGAGGAGGGCACGTGACGTCGAGCAAGCGTCGGCGCGAGCTGGCGAGAGCCAAAGCGGAGCGCCAGGCCGGCAGGCGGCAGGAGACGGCGCAGCGACGTCGTCGGCGCAATCAGGTCCTCGCCGTCCTCGCCGTCCTGGTCGTCGTCGGCGGGGGTATCGCGTGGTACGTCCTGAGCCGCCCGGCCACCACGCCCACGGATGCTGCCGTGCCCACGGAGACCACCGCACCGACGGACGCTCCGGCGCCGAGCGACTCGGCCGCGCCCTCGGACAGTGCCGCCCCCTCCACGCCAGCCTCGGAGTCGGTCGCGCCGCAGCCCGATATCGCGTGCCAGGAGGCGCCAGCAGCCCGCCCCGACGACATGTCATGGGATGCCGCCCCCGCCGAGACCCTCAAGCCCGACACGGACTACACCTTGACCCTCGCCACCAACTGCGGGGACATCGAGATCGCCACTGAGCCAGCCAAGGCACCGGTCACCGTCAACTCCATGGTGTTCCTCGCGAATGAGGGGTACTTCGATCTGACAGCGTGTCACCGCCTGACGACGGAGGGAATCTTCGTGCTGCAGTGCGGCGATCCCGCTGGCAACGGCACCGGCGGACCGGGGTACTCCATCCCCGACGAGAACCTTCCCCCTGAGGGAACCGCCAACTACCCCGCCGGCACCGTGGCCATGGCCAACGCCGGACCTGGCACCGGCGGTAGCCAGTTCTTCATCGTCTACGAGGACACCACGCTCCCCTCGGGCTACACGATCTGGGGACGGGTCACGAAGGGCCTCGATGTCGTCAAGGGCATTGCGGCCGCTGGTGTCGAGGGGGGCGGTGCCGATGGCCCTCCGGCGCAGAAGGTCACCATCATCACGGCTGAGGTGTCCCCGAAGTAGCAGAGGTGACAGGATCGCTGCAGCCAGGCCACGAGCGGAGGAACATGAACGAGCACGAGCAGCCGGAGGTCGTCGAGGAGACGGCTCCTCCGATCGTGCCGTTCGGCGTGCTCGAGGCTCCGGTGGCACCGGCGGCCCTGCCAGCCGAGCCGGAACCGCTCCCCACAGCCATCAGCGTCACGGTCGTCGAAACGGTCACCGTGTCGGCTGATGCGGTGCTCGACGAGGTCGTCGAGATCGTCGACGTGGTCGCCGCCGTCGAGGTCCGCGAGACCGTGGCCATCCCCATGCCTGGTCCAGTACCGACTCCCGCACGACTCGGTCGCCCGAAGCCTTCGCCTGCCTCTTCCGCACCCCCAGCCATGCGGCGCACCGACCCACACCTATTCGGGCGCATCGATGACGACGGCACCGCGTGGCTGCGCACCCCCGAGGGTGATGTCGTCGTTGGCAACTGGGCCGCCGGCACGCGCGAGGAAGGCCTGGCCTTCTTCGGTCGCAAGTTCGACGATGTTCTCGTCGAGGTCGACCTCGCCGCTCACCGTCTGCGCGAGGGACGGGGTGTCGACGCGGCGCGTACCGCTGTCGAGCACGCGCGAGCCGCACTCGCCGCCCCGGCGTTCATCGGCGATGTCGCCTTGCTCAGGTCCGCCTGCGACGACATCGACTCCCTCCTGGCCGAGCAGAAGGCCCGACGTGAGGAGGCCCGACAGCGCCAGCGCGAGGATGCCCTCGCCGCGCGTGAGGCCATCGTGGTCGAGGCCGAGTCACTCGCCGCGTCTCGTCAGTGGAAAGCCACCGGGGACCGCTTCACGGCCCTCCTCGAGGCCTGGAAGACCGCGCCCCGCATCGACCGCGGTCGAGAGCAAGCACTCTGGAAGCGATTCAGCGCCGCACGAGGCACCTTCGATCGCGCACGACGTCAGCACTTCACCGTGCTCGAGACGCAGCGCAAGGAGGCCATCGCCGCTAAGCAGAAGCTCATCTCCGAGGCACAGGCACTGTCGACATCGACGGCATGGGCAGACACCTCACGTGCCTACCGCGACCTGATGACGCGATGGAAGGCCGCCGGGCACGCGGGACGCCAGGACGAGGACCGGCTTTGGTCTGCGTTCCGAGCAGCCCAGGAGTCCTTCTTCACCGCCCGTGATGCCGCCAACGCCGAGCGCGACGCCTCTCTTCAGGAGAACCTGACCGCGAAGCAGGCGCTCGCCGCGCAGGCCGAAGCGCTCCTGCCGATCACCGACGTCGCCGCTGCCAAGCGCGCCCTGCGCGGAATCCAGGATCGGTGGGAATCCGTGGGGCATGTCCCCCGAGCCGACCGCGACCGCATCGAAGGTCGCCTTCGAGCGGTCGAGGAGGCCATCCGCCGAGCCGACCAGCAGCGCTGGTCGGCCACCAACCCTGAGGTGCGAGCCCGAGCCGAAGACACCGCGACCAAGTTCCGGGCCGCGCTCGATCGCGCTGAGGCCGCTCTCGCCGAGGCGCGGGTGCGCGGCGACCAGCGGGCCATTGACGACGCCGAACGCAGCGTGGAGTCCACCCGGGCACTCCTGGCGGCCGTCGAGGGGACCGTCTCAGAGTTCAGCTAGGAGTCACACGCGATAGGCGTCGAAGACCCCATCGACAGCCCTGACGGACTTCAATACCGAGCCCAAGTGCTTAGGGTCGGCCATCTCGAACGTGAACCTCGAGAGGGCAACGCGCTCGCGCGTGGTCGTCACCGAGGCGCTCAGAATGTTGACGTGCTGGTCGGAGAGCGCCCGAGTGACGTCCGAGAGCAGGCGTGCGCGGTCGAGAGCCTCGACCTGGATATTGACCAGGAACACGCTCGAGCCTGAGGGAGCCCACTCGACCTCGACGAAACGGGTGGCTGATCCCTCCTGCCCTTGCAGGCCCGGCACGTTCACGCAGTCACCGCGGTGTACCGACACCCCGCTGCCTCGTGTCACGAAGCCCACGATCTGGTCACCGGGCACGGGCGTGCAGCAACGCGCAAGTTTGACCCACACGTCGTCGGCCCCCTTGACCACGACGCCCGCGTCGCCGGTAGAGCGACTGCGCTTGGGCGCGGACGGCGTGAAGGCCTCGGCGGACTCATCAGCCGCCGCGTCCACACCGCCTGCGGCCGCGACGAGGCGCTTGGTGATGCTGGGGGCTGAGATGCGCCCCTCGCCCACAGCGGCGAACAGCGCCGACACGTCGGCCTGGTGGAGCTCGGCCGCAATGGTCGCCAGCGCCTGGTTGGACATGAGTCGCTGGAGCGGCAGGCCCTCCTTGCGCATGGCGCGGACGATGGCGTCCTTGCCGTGCTCGATGGCCTCCTCGCGTCGTTCCTTGGAGAACCACGCCTTGATCTTGCTGCGGGCACGTGCGGACTTAACGAAGTTGAGCCAGTCGCGGCTGGGGCCGGCCCCCTCCGCCTTGGACGTGAAGACCTCGATGACATCACCGTTGTCGAGGCTTGACTCCAGCGGCACGAGCTTGCCGTTGACTCGCGCGCCGACGCATCGATGCCCCACCTCGGTGTGGACGCTGTAGGCGAAGTCCACGGGGGTGCTGCCGCCCGGAAGCGCGACGACGTCGCCCTTCGGCGTGAACACGAAGACCTCGGACGACGACAGGTCATAGCGAAGGGAATCGAGGAACTCGTCGGGATCCTCGGTCTCGCGCTGCCACTCGAGAAGTTGGCGCAGCCAGCCGAAGTCGTCGGGGCCCTGCTTGCCACCCACGTCGCGCTGCTTGTAGCGCCAGTGAGCGGCAACCCCGAATTCGGCGGCGCGGTGCATATCCCAGGTGCGGATCTGGAGTTCGACCGGCTTGCCCTCCGGTCCGATGACCGTCGTGTGCAGGGATTGGTACATGTTGAACTTCGGCATGGCGATGAAGTCCTTGAAGCGCCCAGGGACCGGGCTCCACCGGGAGTGAACGATTCCGAGCACCGCGTAGCAGTCGCGCACGGACTCGACGAGAATGCGCACGCCCACGAGGTCGTAGATGTCGGCGAAGTCACGACCACGCACGACCATCTTCTGGTAGACGGAGTAGAGGTGCTTCGGGCGACCGGTGACCGAGGCCTTGATGCGCGAGTCCCGCACGTCGGCCTCGATATCGTCGATGACGCGAGTGAGGTACTGATCGCGAGCGGGAGCCCGCTGCCCGACCAGCCGCTCGATCTC
>NBNH01000019.1 GCA_004379115.1 Actinomycetales bacterium mxb001 | reverse complement strand
CTCCAACGCGTGGACGACGTGCTCGCCTGCGAGCCGTCGTCCACGCGTTGGAGAACCTCCCAGACCGTATTGCTGTTGACACCTGCATTGACGAAGGTCCGCTCAGGAACTCGCTCGCGCAGGATCTGCACGAAGTCAACGGAAGCGCGCCCCCGCACGATGCTGGCTCCCAGGCACACCACAGGTGGCCGGATGGCCGGCGGACCTGACAGGTAGTCCTCCACATCGCCTTCGGCACGACGTTGCACCTGGGCGACGACATACGCCAACGGAGCAACGGCGACGGTGCCGATGAACCCCGCAGCAAGCATCAGGCGCGACAGGCGCATGGCATGACCCCTCTCGACCCCTCCAGCGTGCCACCGCGCACTCCGCTAGACGAGCCGAGGACCCGGCTACCCGGTCATTGACCACTGACCGGATGGCTCACCCGGGAGAGCTGGCCTGTCCGGCGATCACGATGAGGACTCACCGCAGCGCATCCCGGGCGCTGCCCGACCCAAAGGAGTCCGCGCATGCTGCCGAGGATCGCCATGGTGAGCACCTACCCGCCCACCCGATGCGGAATCGCCACTTTCGCTCGATCCCTCGGCGACGCCATGGTCATGGCCGGCGCCGATATCGACATCGTCGCCCTCGGTGCCGACTCCACCGACGGGATTCGTCATGTCCACGGTGGCCCGCAGGATCTACCCGCGACCGCCCAGGTGCTCAGCGAGTACCAGGTCGTGGTCCTGCAGCACGAGTTCGGCATCTACGCCGGACCCGACGGCGCCGACGCGGTAAGCCTCCTGTCGGAGGTCGATGCGCCCGTCATCACCGTGCTGCACACCGTGCCCCCCGATCCCACTTCCGGGCAGCGCAGAAATCTGCAGGCACTGCTGGACGGCTCCGATGCCATCGTGGTGCTGTCCCACTCTGCCGATCGCGTGCTGCGCACGACCTATTCGGTGCGACCGCATTCGGTGCGAGTCATTCCCCACGGGGCTCCTGACATGGGTCGAGCGCGTTCGCTCCCGACAACGACCGAGCGTCCCCGACTCCTGACGTGGGGCCTGTTGAGTGAGAGCAAGGGGATCGAGTGGGGCATCCGCGCTATCTCGCTGCTGGACGACATGACACCGGCTCCCGAATACGTCGTCCTGGGCGCCACTCACCCGAAGGTCAAGGCACACGAGGGCGAGCGCTACCGCCACAAGCTCATGGATGTCGCCGACGGGCTGGGCATCAGCGACCGCATTGTCTTTCTCGACACCTACCTCACGACCGACCTGCTTACCGAGGTGATCGGCACGGCGACGGCGTACCTGCTGCCCTACGAATCACGGGTGCAGATCTGCTCCGGCGTGCTCGTGGAGGCCGTCGTGGCGGGCGGTCCGGTCATCGCGACGCGCTTCCCTCACGCGGAGGAGTTGCTGGGTGATGGCACGGGATTCCTGGTGGACCACACCGACCCGCAGGAGATCGCCGACGCGTTCCGGGCCATCGTGGAGGACCCCGCCAGTGCAAGCGAGATCCGCGCTCTCTCTCGCGCTCAGAGTCAGGGGTTCCTGTGGGACAGCGTCGCGGAGTCGTACCTGGAACTCGCGGAGGAGTTGTGGCGCGGGCAGGCGCGCACGCACCGTCTCGCGGACCTTGTCTCACCCGAGCCCGTCGGACTCCTCCGTGCCATCTCCTAACACCGTCGTGAACTTCCAACACCTGCTGTCGATCTCCGATGATCGAGGCGTCTTCGAGCACTGCCTGGGTGGCGTTCCGCGCGTCGAGCATGGCTACTGCGTCGATGATGTCTCGCGGGCTCTCATCGTCGTTGAACGCATCGACCCCCAACCGGAGGAACTCGACCAGTTGGCCTCCGTGTGCCTCGACTTCCTTGCCGAGGCACAGGATGACGAGGGACGCGTCGTGAATCGCTGCGATATCCGCGGCACGTGGTTCGGGGAGGCCAATACCCGCGACCACTGGGGTCGTGCACTGTGGGCCTGGGGCACGACCGCAGCGCGCAGTCCCCACCCCGAGCGGGCCGCTCGCGCCACGACCGCCTTCATTCGCTCTGCTCGCCAGCGCAGTCCGTTCCTGCGGTCGATGGCCTTTGCCGCCCTCGGGGCGGGCGAGATCCTGCGCGTCACGCCCGACTTCTCCCCTGCCGCTTCACTACTTGAGGACGCGGTCCGCCTCATCCCTCCTGCCGGAGGTCACACCTGGCCATGGCCCGAGCGACGACTCACCTACGCCAATGCCGTCATTCCACACGTGATGATCCTCGGTGGCCAGTACTCCGGCGACGATGCCCTACTTCGCCGAGGGCTGGATCTGCTCGAGTGGCTGCTCGCTCTGCAGTTCCGCGACGGCCACCTATCGGTCATCCCGGCTGGCGGCTGGGCACCTCCTGAACCCCTCCCCGGCTTCGACCAGCAACCGATCGAGGTCGCCACATTGGTCGATGCGTGCATCGCGGCCTACGACGTGACGAACGATCCCGCATGGCTTCTCGGGGCGCGTCAGGGTGCCCTGTGGTTCATCGGCGAAAACGACAACGGCATCTGGATGCACGATCCCCTGTCGGGCGGCGGCTTTGATGGCCTGACCGAGGATGGATTCAATGGCAATCGCGGCGCGGAGTCGACGATCGCCTTCCTGTCGTCCATCCAACAGGTTCTTGCCTACCGGGGAGACCTGTGATGGCCCTGGTTGAACGCACGGGGATCTCACTGTCAGGCAATCCCAACCGCGTGCTGTGCCGGCTCTTCATCCCGGGCGAGGAGGAACTCATCCGGGGGACCTCGCGCGCGCGACAACTCGTCGAACGCGTGATGGCGCTGACCGACGACCAGGTGGATACCGCATTGGCTGACACCCTCCGGCGCTTCTCAACTCGGCATCCCGACCTCGAACACCATCTCGAGACGCACTACGCGGCCGTTGCAGGGCTCGTGGATCACACGCTCGAGGTGAGTCGGGACCGGCAACGCCTCATCGGTGCACTGCTGACTCAGGAATACGCCTTCGAGTCGACCGCCTACTTCAATCCCTCGGTGGTTCCGCATCCGGATCAGACCGGCGTGCCGCACGGCTACCTGCGCTACATCATGAGCATTCGATGCGTGGGCGAAGGCCACATGTCGACCCTGGTGTTCCGCACGGGCATGATCGGACCCGACGGTTCCGTCATCGTCGACCCCGCCTCCGTATTCGCCACCACGCGAGCCACGCGATACAGCGTGCTGCGCAATCGGCTCGTCCTGCAATCCGCTATCGACGCGGGCATCGACACCGCTGACCTGGAATTCATCCTCGGCATGCTGCCGGACAAGTTCACGCCGGAAGAGTTGACATCGAGCCTCACCCAGCTGACGGTCACGACGGGAACCCTGCCCCACCACGAGCGCATCCACCACCACCTGCAGGACCTGGCCCGATCGAGCTACGAGGTCGACTTTGCGGAGGACACAACTCTCACGGAGAGGGTCCTGTGGCCGACGGCAGGCGACGAACGTCGCGGCCTGGAGGACGCCAGGTTCGTGCGATTCGAAGAGCCCGACGGGAGCTCGTCGTATCGGGCCACCTACACGGGATTCAATGGCACCGGCGTCGTCTCGCGCATGCTCGAGACGGACGACTTCCGGGCCTTCTCCTCGATGCCCCTCACTGGCAAGGCAGTGCAGAACAAGGGAGTGGCCTTCTTCCCGCGCAAGATCGACGGACGCTACTGCGCACTCTCGAGGTGGGATCGTGAATCCAACTCCATCGCATACTCAGACGACGGTTACCACTGGAATGAGGGAGAGACCTTCCACGTCGCCACTGACCCGTGGGAGATCATCCACGTGGGCAATTGCGGGTCTCCGATCGAGACGAGCGAGGGTTGGCTGGTGCTCACGCACGGGGCAGGACCGATGCGCGAATACTCGATCGGCGCCATGCTGCTCGATCTCGACGATCCAAGCGTCCCCATCGCCGCACTTCCGGGCCCCCTCATCTCACCGACAGAGGATGAGCGTGACGGCTACGTGCCCAACGTCGTGTACTCCTGCGGGAGCCTGGTGCACAACAGCACCCTGATCGTTCCCTACGGGATCGCGGACTGCCGCACGAGCTTTGCCACCATCGGCCTCGACGAACTCCTCGGGGCCATGGAGGACAGCCGAGCCCGAAGGGAACTGGTCTAGGCGCACGGGCATGTCAGCCATTCGGCGGACAGGAGACGGGGAGCCCTGACACCGTACTGCCCGTGAAGCCCGCGTTTACCTTCCGACAGCGCCTGCGCTACCGCTTCGACAACTCGCTGGCCCGCGGAATCTGGGGCATCCTCGCCCTTCTCGGAGTCCTCGCCATCCTGCTCTTCGCGGTTATCGCGTTCTTCCTGGTGCTCACCGGCGTGGGTCCCGGAGGTGAGCGCACGACGTTTCCCGAGGCGCTGTGGTTTGCGCTTACTCGATCACTGGATCCGGGCACCTTCTCCGGAGACGAGGGCCTGAGTTTCCGTCTGACTATGCTCGTCGTCACGTTGATCGGCATCCTTCTCGGTGCCGCGATCATTGGCCTCGTCTCGTCGGCCATCGATCGGCGACTTGAGAACCTGCGTCGAGGCCGCTCGCTGGTCGTAGAAGAAGGCCACACACTGATCCTGGGCGATAGCGACAAGGTCATACCCGTTATCAGCGAACTGATCGAGGCCAACGCGAGTGAGCGTGACCGCGCCGTGGTGGTGCTGACCTCTGAAGACACCGTGGAGGTGTCCGACGCGATCCGGGGAGCGATCAAGGACTTCAAGACGACGCGCCTGGTCGTGCGCCCCGGCCAGCCGACTCGTATCGCCGATCTTGAGCAGGGGAACCCCTCGACCGCCAAGTCGATCATCGTCCTGAGAGGCGATTCGGACGCCCGCGTCGTCAAGGCCTCGCTCGGCGCGCTCCGCTGCCTGGATGCATCCTCGCCCACGCGCGTCATCGCCGAACTCGAGGACCCGGAGATCGCGCGAGCACTCTCCTCAGCATCCGATGGTCGCGTCATTCCGGTCACTTCAGGGGAGGTTGTGTCCCTCATCGGCGCCCAGGTGGCGCGAGCACCCGGCCTGGGGGTCGTGTACGAGGACCTGCTCGACTTCGACGGCGACGAGCTCTATGTCACACCCGTGACCGGCGCGTGGGTGGGAAAGACGGTTGGCCAGGCACTTCTGGGAAGTTCGCGCGGCACCATCATCGGCCTGCGCACGGCAGCCGGAGTCACGACCGTGGCACCGAACCTGTCGACGCCCTTGGCCAGTGGCGATGCGCTCATCGGAATCGCCGAGGACGACTCCACATTCGCCCTCGACGTTGCCCCAGCCGACTGGACGCCGTCAGCGACGCGTGTGTGGGAGCCGCTGCCCACGGAACGTGAGCGCACCCTCGTAATCGGATGGAGTTCCCTGGCGCCCCGCATGTGCCGGGAGATCGACCGTCATGTCGCACCGGGATCCGAGATTCACCTGCTGGCCGATCGGAAACAGGAAGAAGTCGACGCCATCCGCGCCTCTCTTGAGCTTGATCACCAATCCCTGACCATCCATGAGGGTGATCCGGTGACCGAAGGCGCGGTCCATGCAGCCCTCGACGCCGGGCCCTTCAACCACGTGCTCTTGCTGAGCGAGCATGAGTCCTTCGGCCAGGAGGAATCCGACGCACGGACACTGCTGACGCTTCTCCACGTGCATAGCCACGGCTCCAATGGCCAGGGGCCCGACAACGTCGTCGCCGAACTCCTGGATCCCAACGACGTGGAGTTGACCGGGTCAGTCGACAACCGCGACTTCATCGTGAGTCAACGCCTCATCGCCCTACTCATGGCGCAATTGAGCGAGAGCCCTCAGCTCCAGCCGGTGTTCGCGGACATCTTCGACGCTGACGGGGCAACGATCGCCCTGCATCCAGCCAGCAGATACGTCGCACCCGGGCTCACCACCTTCCGCGAGATCGTCGAGGCAGCACGCGAGTGGGATGCGGTGGCCATCGGGTACCGGTCAGCGGCAGCAGCGGGCAAGCCGGGCACCATCGGCAAGGGGGTTCGACTCAATCCTCCGAAGACCGAGTCGGTCACCCTGGTCGACGGAGATGCGATCCTGCTGATCGAAAGGCCGCGCTAACAAACGAAAGAACCCAGGGGATCAACCCTGGGCCATATGCATCGTGGAGGTGTTCGCACGCTACGCGCGCTCAACCTCCCCTCCTCGCTTGACAGCCGAGAGACCCAATGGGTCTCTCGGCTCCATTCGCTCGTCGTGGAGGTGCCGGGATCCGTCGAATCGCCTTTGGCGATCCTCCTCCCGATTCCCGACGACATCCCCCAACAATGCATACGGCCCAGGGGATCAACCCTGGGCCGTGTGCATTGTGGAGGTGCCGGGAATCGAACCCGGGTCCGCTCAGATCTAATCCGGACTTCTACGTGCGTAGCCGTGCTATCGCTTCTCGGCCTCCGCGCTTTGTACGGCACTTCGCGGAGCGGCCCAGTCACTGTTAGATGTTCCTTACGCCCCCGTGACCGGAGCGTTCGGTAAGTCTCCTAGCTGACGTCAGGATCCGGGTCGGAGACTCCCCGGGCTGACGGAGTGCTACTCGCCTAGGCGGCGAGAGCGAACTCAGACTGCGTCTTTTTGGCAGTTATTTGGTTACCGGCATCGTTTACGAGATAAGCCGACATCCTCGGCACGCTTCTCCGGGATCAGACGTCTGATCGTCGAAACCTGTCACCCCCGCTGTTCAGTTATGTACCCATGGTACGCCGCTGGGAATCGGCCTATCCCACCCGAATCCCGGCTTAGCCTGGGAACGTGCGCCTCTTCGTCGGGATGAACCCGCCTCCCGAGGCCCGCGCCCACGCAGCCGGGGCTGTGGACCCGATCTCATCGACCGCCCCGGACCTGCGCTGGACACCTCAAGAACGCTGGCACATCACCCTGGCATTCCTGGGCGAGGTGGACCCTGACCGGATACCCCGACTCGTCGACGAACTCCACGCCGTGGCGGCGGAACACGCCCCCTTGTCGGCCATGACGCTCACCGGCGCCGGCACCTTCCGCGGCTCCCTGTGGCTGGGGGTCCATCCCACCGAACGGCACTCTCCTGCCGATCGACTCGCCCGCGCGGTCCAGCGGGCCATGCGAGCCGCCGGTGTCCCTGTCGAAAGGCGCCCCTGGCGCGCTCACCTCACCATCGCCCGCTGGCGATCCTCACCGGAGCTCGACCGCCGGGGCCGTGCGCTCGCCGAGGAGATGGACTACGCCGGTCCGGCGTTCGATATCGACGCCATCCGACTGGTGCACTCCATCACGGGGCCCAGCCCGACCTACACGGATCTGGCTGTCGTGCCCTTGGGAGCGATGGCCTAACTGACCTGCAGGGTGTGCACCTGTGCCGGCGACACGAGATAGGCCGTGTCCGACGACGCTGCGAGGTAGGTGGCTTCGGGGACCGATCCCACCATCGCCCACCCGGCGCCATCGGTC
>NBNH01000163.1 GCA_004379115.1 Actinomycetales bacterium mxb001 | reverse complement strand
GATATACTGTGTGCCTCATAATGCATCAAACATCCTAGTAATAGACCCAGTAGCCAATACAGCAAGTAACTGGACTCCAAGCGGTGTTACTTATACTAATGGAGGTAGGGTAGAAGGAGTACTTGCGCCCAACGGTAAGATATACTGTGTGCCTTATAATGCATCAAACATCCTAGTAATAGACCCAGTAGCCAATACAGCAAGTAACTGGACTCCAAGCGGTGTTACTTATACTACTGCAGGTTGGCATAGTGGAGTACTTGCGCCCAACGGTAAGATATACTGTGTGCCTCATAATGCATCAAACATCCTAGTAATAGACCCAGTAGCCAATACAGCAAGTAACTGGACTCCAAGCGGTGTTACTTATACTAATGGAGGTTGGGTAGGAGGAGTACTTGCGCCCAACGGTAAGATATACTGTGTGCCTCATACTGCAACAAACATTCTTGTAATAGACCCAGTAGCAAATACAGCTATTAATTGGACTCCAAGCGGTGTTACTTATAATACATCCGGTGCCTGGTCCGGGGGGGTATTAGCGCCCAACGGTAAGATATACTGTGTGCCTTGGGTATTGGCGGCACCAAACATTCTTACAATTACACCTAATAAAGCGTACATGCGTTCATATAAAGCGTTATATAAATCTTTATTTCTTGCGGATGTAGACGTTAAGATTATTGCTGTCTCTGGTACATCTACTACAGGTGGGGCTGCAATAACGTTTACAGCAAATAGTCATGGTTTAAAGGAAGGAAATAGAGTATTTATATATTTTACTGGGACTTTAGCAGGAGTAGATAACGCGGGTATATATTACATAAAATCACCGACAACAAATACCTTTACTTTATCAGGAACACCAACTGGAGCGGCTATTACCTATTCTAGCGCCTCCAGCTTATCTAACATACAGATAGGGTACCATGAAGCTACTAGTAGAAAAATAGTAGGGAGTAATGTCTGTAAGAGAGCTATAACAAGAGTAAATTCTAATAAGATATATACAGAGTTACTAGACCCCCCGGGGAGTACGATATTAACAGAGAATAACGGGGTCAACCCCGGAGATTTGTTCCGTACGGGCCAACAAGTATATTTTGGTAATATATATGATAGAGTGTATAATACGTTTACAAACAGATCTATAAATATTACATCATTTTCATCTAATGCGTTTACGTGTAACTCCTTTAGTACTATTAAAGCGGGACAATGTATAAGGTTTACTAGCGTAGGGAATTTAACGGGAATTAATACATCTACGTCATATTTTATAATAAATGTAAACACAACAAACAGTACGTTTCAGATATCAACGACGGTAAATGGAACAGCCACAGCTGTGGGTGGAACAGTAGGGTCAGCGCAGTTTGTATGTAATATATTTAACGAATTACAGAGAGGCACTTATTTTATTAGAGTAGACAGTGCGGACAAGGGTATAAGCTTGCACACTAGCTATGCAAATGCTATAGGGAATTCAAACGCGGTAGTGTTAACAAATCAACCTTTGACAGAGCAAGGGTTTTATGGAGCGTTATCGAGTTTAACGACATATACGAGTACAGGGCCTGCGGGTTACAGTTATCCAGGAACAGACCAAAACTTTGAGATAAATAATGCAGGAAGTTTATTTAGGAATGGAGGAGTGTTGTTAAATTCGTTAATACCGTACTTTGTATTTACAGAGGTAAGGAGACTAAATGTATTAAATACGCAAGGAGAGGAGTTTAAGAAATCAAACAGGGTAGCGTTGTGGAATTTAGGGAGAACGACTTCAAGTGGGGTATTAGCGGATGAGATACCCTTGTTAAAGCTATCTAGTTTTAATGGATTTACGAAAGAGTTTTTACCGACAGTAGAGTTACCATTTTATTACAAGTTGTACTATGTAGTACAGAATGGAGTAAAAGTGTTGATAGGGGCTGCGAAGCATAACTTTTACCAAGCGGGGTATTCGAATGAGATAGAAGGTATAAGAGGGAGCACCTCAAGCCAGAGTGGGTTTATGTTTTTAAGTTCTAACAAGAGTACAACAACGGTAATAATAAAGAAGAATGATTACAGTGTTGACCATAGAGGGTTAACGGTGTGGGGTAAGGAGTTGTTATCAGAGGAAGTAATAGATGGGCCAACGCAGTTAGATGCGATAACATCATCAGTATATTACTATTTAACCTGTTAAGATAAGAGGTAGCCGCGCGGCTACCTTTAATATTAAAACAAATACCGTTCAGTACATTCAGGTAAATACTCAGAAATCAAGTTTCTAAAAATGGAGATATATCTAGATCTAACAGACCAGATATATCTTATTTTTTCGTTTCCACGTAGATTTTCAGCTAACTCTTGATTATGTGGAGTCCAGAGTAGAGATTCACTGTTTGTGGGGAAGAACTGATTGTTCATCATATGGAGTTTTCTGTGATGAGTTAAAAATATCCCCTCGTATTTAAGTTGTTTTAAAACATCCTGAGAGAGTAAAGAGCGTACAAGTTTCATTAACGCTGTGTAATCTTCTTTAAAGGAGTTAGTTATGATCATAGGGCTAAAATTGAGATGAACCTCATAGCCTTTATCAAAAGCTAGATTTAAGCCTTTAAGTCTATCAACAACATTAGAGGTGCCAAGTTCTGTTTGGTTGATAACCCATTGAGGGGAGATAGAAGCTCGAATACGGGCTTTATAAGGGACAGGGCAATCAATAAGGCGTTTAATGTGAGAGGGGGTAGAGATTTTGGAAGCGAAAGAGGTAGAAAGGTGCTTGTAAGGGACAAGATGTTGAATTAAGTAATTAGTAAGGTTGATGAAATCAGGAGATAGCATATCAGTATACTCGCCGATATCAAGAGAGTAATAAACAGGGTGACATTGGTTAGGGATTTTTTTAGGTGGTAATTGGTCAACAAACGTTTTAATAGCCGTTATCATAGAGTCTACGTTTGTAGACACATTAATAGGGTTACTAGGGAAAGGTTTGTAGTTTTGGTTAAAAGAGTAGTTTTTGCGGGTTACGTAGCAGTAAGAGCAGGCGAGGGGGCAGCCTTTAACAAAAGGGGTAGACAAAACAAAGTCTGTACTGCGGCCGTTAGGGGCTATAAAGTCGATAGAGTTAGAGTGTGATGTAGTATTAGCTTCGTAGTTATTTTTATAGGAATTAAGGCGTTTAAGGGAGAATAAAGTAGAAGCCTTAGTTCTATCAAAAGATTGATTAGGGGACATAGTAGTGTGGTGTGTAATAAACAAAAGCAAAAAGCAGGTAAACAGGCACCTGCTTTTTGGTTAAGAAAGAAGAATTAGCGGTTAAGAAAGGATTTAATTTCTTCAGATAGGTTGAACCATTCGCGTTTAATTTTAGAATGGACAAAAAGGCGGTGATACTTACGTTCATCTAATTGACTACCCGGGATAGTTTTTTTATTAACTAGAGTACCGGGATAGCTTGTTTGGATAGTTTTTAGTCTTTGAGAGGGGTATTTAGAGAAACCAATTTTTACTTTAAGGTTAATTTCATCTACAAAGAAATAGACGTATCCAGTGATAGTAGGTAGCATAATAGGAGTTAAGAAAAAATAGCTTTAGTCTTTAATAAGACTACTAAATTATTGCCTTCACCTGCAACAATTAACTCTCTATATTTTTCAGTATCATTTAAGTCCCGGGAGAAGACATAAAGATTACGTAAGTTAGAATCTAAATAGTGAAATAGGGATGAATAGCGGCGGGCTATAGACAATTCAGAGGAGTCGAACCACAATTCTTCTTTAATAAGTGGTTGAAAGAAGGAATAAAAATCTAATCTTTGGTAGAGGGAGAAATCAAGATTTAGGAGAGTGCAGGGGGAGATAACATCTACTGTAAAAGGGTAAGAAGATTCAGAGTTAAAGAAGAGGTTATTAGTTAAGGAATCGAGTTCACGTTTTAGAGTTTTAGGTTTACTGGAGTATTCTTTAGAGTATTTATCGATAAGGTATTTAGCTCTAGGGACAGGGATTTCAAGAAGATTTGAGAACTGTTCTTTATTAATAAGATGATGGTAGTAAGAGTTATAAGCCATATCGACGTAGCCTTCTAGGAAACAGGAGTAGGACTTGGTATGGAGATTACCATTTTGGTGGAGATTATAGAGAAAGATATAGTTTTCGCAGAAGTTTTGTAGTTTAGATAGGACTAAGCTATCAACAGACTTTATATCAGAGGGGATTGAGAGGTTTAAAGAGAGTTCCATAGTTAATAAAAGAAAGTAATAGTGATTAATGGACCCAATAGGGGCCTACAGAGAATTCAGCTCTACCTTTAATATTAGAGCCGAAGGAAGAGAACATAGAGGTTTGGACGTGTTCCATAGTAGATTTAACGAGATTGGCGTAGAATGAGGCTTGTTCATCGAATAAAAAAGAAGGGGGGCAAGGTTTGCCATTTACATCAGTGATAAGGCCTTTAGAGTTAATAGAGACTTTAGAGAAGTCAAGCCAGCAGGAACCGGGGGCTATAATATTAATTTCATCATGAACGATATTAAGGATAGATATTTCGGGGTATTTAGAGCAGACGTTAAAGTATAGAGAATTAGTAGCTTCCTTAATCATTTGAGCGCAGGGGCCTTGGATAGCGAAATTAACAGCGGCGCGGATTGAGCTTTCACCAACGCGTTTAGAGTTTTCCTCATCAACCCAGCGAATACAGTTAGTAAAAGGGCAGATAGCAAAGCCTCTAGAGGCGGATATAGAGCCATATTCTTCAGCCCAGGAGTAGTAGCCAGGGTAGGTATTACGGTGATTTTTAAGCCAATCAGAGGCTACAGATTCCTTAACGCTAAAGGTTTCGGAAGCGGTAGAGGATGTCATTAGATAGAGTGCGCCGAAGTTAAGTGGTTTAGCTTTTTTCCTAGCGCCTGATTTATCAGCGATTTGTCTCCATAGATAAAGGGGTTGGTCTTCAAAGAGATGAGGGGCTATGCACTTAGCAGCAGTTAAGGTATGCATATCTGCTTCAGGGTTAGGATATAGTATACCGTCGGGGCCGAGGATAGAGGGGTCTGCTAAGTAGGAGCGGCACATAGTAGAGTCGTTAGAGACAACAGCGGCGGTAATAGCTTCCTGGCCGCTATAGTCAACACTAATCCAAACTTTATCAGAAGGTGGCTGGAAGACGATTCTAGGGTTAGCTATACACTTATATGATTTACGGAGCATAAACAGGGGAAAAGAGGAGTAAGATTTTAGCGTAACTTGTTTAAGTTAAGCTTGGTCTATTTCTGTTCTTTTTTGTGTTTGTTTTTTATAGATTTTGAGAATGAAGTATTAGCTCCTTTTTTCCGTTTAAAGTTACTAAGATGGGGGTTATTTAAGCCATTTGACTTATCATCTACAGCGGAGTGTGCTTTAACATAATGGTAAAGAGTTGCGGTACTAATACGCCATTTTGAGGTTATTTCGCATACTTTATATTCACCGGAGTAATAATCTACCAAGAGTTGTTTTATTTGTTGAGGTGTTTTAATTGTTGGCTCTTTAAGTCTTAGGTTTAGGTTATGAGCTTTTCTAAACTCTGCGAAGTCTTTACGAGCTATGTTATACTCATCTAGAAGTTTTTTAACCAACTCTCCGGCGTTATATCTTTGTACTAACTCAAGTTTTTGTTCTTGAGTTAGGGAGTCTATTGTGTTAACACGAGAAGTCTGAGCGGGGCTACCTTTAGTTATATCTTTCATAAGATTAGATTTTTTAAAAACTATATATACTGTCTTTATCTAATTTACTTCTAATATAGAAGGTAACTTATCTCTAATAGATTTACCCTTTTTAGTAAGATTGTAATATTGACGTTTAACAACAAGTTGTTTAGAGATTAAAGACCTAATAGTTTTAGTAGTTTCACTAACAGAAAGATTACAGTCAGGAAAACAGAGTTTAGTATTAGGTACTTTAAAACAGAGTAGAACAAGTAGCTCATTGGGAGTTAAGTTAAGACCCATCGGCAACTGGAAAGTGGAAGTCGACTTCGACATGGTATATATTTGGTATTTGTTGAAAGTTAGGGTTACTAGAAGCTGTCCTACCTGTAGCCGCTTTATTTGTGCTTATAGATGAGTGAATACATCCTGTACTTGGGTTAATAAACCTTTCCAGTTTAGTTGATTCTTGCTTGCTTAACGCCTTCACTGTAAGCAGTAACTTTAAAAGCTTACTTTTTTCGTTTAATTCAGACATCTCTAATAAACATAACTCTTCATGTAGTAATGCCTCCTCTTCATCTAAAAATAATTCTTCTAGTTTATCAGCACTATTTGTACACTCCTCCCCATCTCCACCTGGATCACTAGCTTTAATTGAGTAAAGAGCTTCTATTATGTTATAAACTCTTGTAAGGGTTTTAGATTGTACATTATCTAACTTTCCTAATCTAAAAGCATCTTGGATTAATTTAAGGAGTCCTGATGGGGATCTAATAGTTTTAAAGGCTTTAGATGTAGGGACAAGATCACCGTTCCAATTAATAACAGGGGGGTCGAGGTCAAGTTCATCGCACAGAGTACAGGAAAGGGAGTCAAGTTTGGAAGATACAGCTAGTTTATAGTTAAGAAGGTCTTGTTTATTAACAGGTAATCCATTAAGTTCCATAACAGCGCAGGGGATAATAAACTTGCACTCACGGTCCAGAACATCAGCCATACCAAGACCAAAGGAATCAGAAGTGTTATTAGATGGTATAAGGGGAGTATGAGGTAGAGGGCTAGTAATAGCACGGTACATAATGTCATGCAGTTTAAATAGGTATTGAACATCAGTAGCTGCGTAGAGGACTTTATCGTACCAGTCTTTATTAGATAGGACTCTAAATTTAGGGGCTATACCCCAATCAGATACTCTTAGAGTTTTTTTACCTGTTATATGAATATTAAGATATTCACGACATAGGTCGGAGTAGCTGTGACCATGAGCTTCACCCATTTTAGAGCCAGTTGCGTTAGAGATAATACGACCCATAACTAAAAGGTCTCTTACATTAGAAGGGATATAGTTAAAAGTTGTTTTTAGGAACTTAATATCAAACTTATAGTTAACTCCTATATGATATTTTGAGGCTGATAAAGCTTGAATAAGAAGATTTGGGTTATAGTCTAGAAGAGTAAGACACAAGATATCAAAGACAAATGGGAAGTTTTTTTCCTGTTTAGCTATTAGTAACGATATTGTTCCTGTATGAGGGTCTAAAGCTGAACCACCTTTATTAACCCATTCAGGTTTTACATACGTTTCTGTATCTATTGCTAATCGTTCTCCTGTGTTTAATTGCTCGCAGGCATCTTTATAATCGGACAGATTATTGATGTAGAAAAATTTAGACATGTTAGGTACCTATGAAAAAGAAAGAAGAAAAGACGGAAGAGAGTATTAGCATAGGGTTGTTAGATATTTTAAAAAACAAGTATGCTAAAAGTAACTTTTCAACAGCTAACAGTATACAAAGTTTACAAAGGTTTAGGAGCGGTATAGCAGGGATAGATTGTTTGCTTGGGGGTGGCTGGCCTGTAGGAAGAGTTGTAGAGCTAGCAGGTAAAGAGAGTGCTGGTAAATCAGCGATCTCAATAAGAGCGTGTTTGCACGAAGTTGAAAACAAGTATACAGCTCTTTATCAAGATTTAGAGCAGACAGTAACCAGAGAGTATTTAGAGTATATGGGGGTTAGTGGGGAAGTAGCAGAGAGGTTTATATGTAATGTACCGACATATGGAGAAGAGGCAGTAGATATAGGGCTAGTAGCGGCGGCGGATGAAACTGTAAGATTAATAGTGACAGATTCAGTGCCTTTTATGATGCCTAAGACAGTGTTAGATAAGTTAGGGGATGATAGTGCATATAACCCTTCGGCCATGTCGCAGGCGGCTATGTTTAACCGATTAAAACAGAACATTGTTAGTGGTTTGACTTATAGTAACTCTTGCTGGCTATTTATTAATCAGATAAGAGATAATACTAACTCTGTTTATGGAGGTGTTCATTCCCCTGGAGGGCATACATTAGCTCACCTATACAGTATACGATTACATATTACACATACATCGTTAGAAGCTGATAAGCCCGGGTTAATAAAGTCGCATATAAAGAGTATAAAAAACAAGACTTTTACACCTGGGTTAGGAACAGAGATACCGATATATAAAGGGAGAGTGCAGCTAGGCCAGTCCTTAGTAATAGAAGCTGTAAAAGTGGGTTTAATAAATAAAAGTGGCTCTTGGTATAGTTTAGATAATGAATTTAGAGAGCAACAAGGTATACAGCTATCAAAGTTGGGACAGGGAGATGAGAAAGCTGGAAAGGTTTTAGAAGACTCCCCGGAGACTTATAAGTTGTTATACGACGAAGTACTAAAAACACACATAGATAAGTATTGTTTAAAACTAGGAGGTGATACGTAGTGAATAACCAAGAGTATTTACAGAGCGTTTATCTTAATAGAGTTAAGAGAAGCGTAATAGAGGGGGAACAAAAAGTAAAGCAGTTGACGCAGGAGTTAAAAGCGGCTGAATCCGTGCTAAGAAATGCGCAACAAGAGTTAAAGAACCTAGAGGATTTGCAGTAATTAAACTTTAGGTCTTATTAGCTGGTATTTGATAGTTAACCATAAAAGGAAAAGGTAGTCGCGGGGCTACCTTTTCCTTTTATCCCTTTAACCCTTTAACCCTTTAACCCTTTAACTACCAGTTATTAGCCGTTATTAACTCTGTTTGAGCCCACTTTCTAGCATTCATCATTAATCTAGTTGTAGGTAACCGTAATCTAGCCTCGTCCCAACTATTAATAAAAAGTAGTTCTTCTTCAAATTGAGCTGGGACCATATTTAATCTTTTGTCATAAACCTCTTTGGTATCCTCAAGTTGATTATAACTCCTGTAAAACATATCCACAGCATCTTTATAACCTGTTGACTCAACGCTATCTTGCTTCAACATATTAATCAATAACCAAGGATTATAATATTCTTTATGTTGTATAAACGAGGGTGACGGTGCGACTTTACCTATTTGTTGTAAAACTAGATTAGTACCACAAACAGACTGTTGATCGAGAGTAGTAATAATAAACCGTTGAACTCTAGGGTCAAACAGTAAGGGGCTAGATAAATTACTTAGGCCAGCTCTTAAGTCAATAAATACATAATTTATAGCGAGCTCTTGGCCTAAAAGATTAATAGCATTACTGTATCCCCAAGCGTCGTGAGGGCCTCTGACTAAATGTTCTGGTAAGATTTGTTTATCTAACAGCTGTTGGCTATTTAAACAAGCTGGCAAGAAGTACACATTTGATTGGGCATGAGATAGGTTTTTACCTATAGGACAAGTTAACTTTGTTTTTAATTCATTAGCAAACAGGGATATAGACTGTTCAAGAGGTAGGCGAGAATACTGATAAACTTCTAAAAAGTCCAGGAAACAAACTGCTGGATTAT
>NBNH01000162.1 GCA_004379115.1 Actinomycetales bacterium mxb001 | reverse complement strand
ATCCCGATCACGGCACTCGGACGCGCGATGCCTCTGCGCGCAGGATGGCTCCTCGTGCTCGCGATAGCGGTGCCGCTCGGTTTGCAGGCGATACGGCTGCTTCTTGCGGGGCAGTGGTCCGTGATCCTCGTGTTGGTGATCGTTGCTACGCCCTACGCCGTGGCTGCGGGATTGCTCGTCGCGGGAGCCAAGGCTGGTTCAGTCCGAGTCGGCAGCGACTCCACTGCGCAGTAGTCGCCTGAGCGACTCCAGTCGCGCTCGCAGGTGCTCGTCGTCGCCGACGTAGGCATCGAGGCCGCACTCCACCTCATCGTGCGTGCAGCCGCGCGGGCACGCGTCGAGGCCGGGAGCGAGGTCGTCGAAGGCGGCCACCACGGTGTCGGGGGAGACGTGGGCCAGGCCGAAGGACCGCACGCCCGGGGTATCGATGATCCAGCCGCCCTGCGGCAGCGGTAGCGCGATCGCGGATGTGGAGGTGTGCCGGCCGCGACCGGTGACGACATTGACGCCGCCGGTCGCGCGATCAGCGCCTGGCACGAGTGCGTTGACCAGCGTCGACTTGCCGACACCGGAGTGACCGACCAGCACCGTCACGCGATCAGTGAGGTGCTCGATGACAACGTCGAGATCCGCCTGCATGGGCTGCTTGCCCTCGCCGCGCGCCACCGTGATGGCGGGCACATCGAGTGCGGCGTAGGCGTCGACGACCGGCGCTGGGTCGGCGAGGTCGGCCTTGGTGAGGATGAGGAGAGGCGACAGGCCCGCGTCGTAGGCCGCCACGAGCGCACGATCGATGAGGCCGAACCGCGGCTCGGGATTGGTCAGCGAGATCACGACCCCGAGCTGGTCGGCGTTGGCGACGATGACGCGCTCCACATCGTCGGCGTCATCTGCGGTACGCCGCAGGACCGTCTGGCGCTCCTCGATCTTGACAATGCGCGCGAGGGCGTCTGCCTCGTCGGAGACGTCGCCGACCAGGCCCACGCGATCGCCCACGACGACGCCTTTGCGACCGAGCTCGCGGGCCTTGATCGCCAGCACCGTCGTGCCGTCGTCGGTGACCACGGTGAAACGACCGCGATCCACTGTGGTGACCAGCGCGGGGGTCGCGTTGTCATGGGTGGGTCGGTCCTTGGACCGCGGCCGCGACTTGCCACGCGAGGGGCGGACCCGGACGTCGTCCTCGTCCAGGTGCCGACCGCCGCGGTTGGCCATCAGCGACCGGCCAGCATGCGCTGCCACATGCCGGGGAAGTCGGGCAGCGTCTTGGTGGTCGCGTCCATGCCGGTCACGTGCACGCCAGGCACGACGAGTCCGATAACCGCGGCAGCCGTTGCCATGCGGTGGTCGTCGTAGCTCGACACGGTCGCGCCGTGCAGGGCGGTCGGCTCGATGGCGATGCCGTCGGGCGTTTCGCGTGCTGCGCCGCCAAACGCGGTGATCATCTCGACGAGCGCCGCCAGCCGATCGGTCTCGTGACCGCGGAGGTGGGCGATGCCGCGCAGCTGCGATGGCGAGTCGGCCAGGGCGCACAGTGCGGCGACGACCGGGGTGAGCTCGCCGACATCGGCCAGATCGACGTCGACGCCGCGGATCGACTCGGGGCCGGTCACCGTCAGTCCGTCGTCGTCGAGGGTGACGCTCGCCCCCATCTGCGCGAGCAAGCCGCGCAGGTGATCGCCGGCCTGCGTGGTGTGACGGGGCCAGCCCGGCACGGTAACGGTGCCACCGGTGGCCACGGCCGCGGCCAGGAACGGTCCGGCGTTCGATAGATCAGGCTCGATGGCGCGGTCGATCGCGGCGATCGGCTGCGGGGACAGCGTCCAGGTCGTGCGCTCGGCATCGAAGTCCACGTGCACGCCGTGCTCCGCGAGCATGTGCAAGGTCATCGCGATGTGCGGCTGGCTCGGCAGCGAGCGACCGGTGTGCGTGAGCGTCATGCCATCGTCAAAGCGTGCGCCGGACAGCAGTAGACCGCTGACGAACTGGCTCGACGCCGATGCGTCGATGTCGACAGCACCACCGCGCACGCTTCCGGTGCCATCGATCCTCAGCGGCAGGAAGCCGCCGGCGTCGGTGCAGGCGACGCCGAGATCCCGCAGGGCGGAGATCATCGGGCCGAGCGGCCGCTCGCGGGCGCGCGGATCGCCGTCGAAGTCGGTGGTGCCGGACGCGAGGGCGGCGACGGGTGGCACGAAGCGCATGACGGTGCCCGCGAGCCCGACATCGATGCGGCCCGCCGCGACCAGGGGTCCGGGGCTCACCCGCCAGGTGGCGTTGCCGTCGCCGACGCCGACCTGGTCGATGCCGATGCCCAGTTGCACCAGGGCCGCGACCATGAGCGCGGTGTCGCGGGCCAGCAGGCCGTCAGCGATTGTCGAGGGGCCATCGGCCAGCGCCGCCAGCACGAGGGCGCGGTTGGTGGCCGACTTGGATCCGGGCACGGTCACGACGGCATCGATCGATCCCTCGGCGAGGGGCGCGGGCCATGACCGTTCGTCCATTGACCGCGAGGGTATCGGCTTGCGGGCATGAGGCAGGCTTGAGGCATGTGCGGCAGGTACGCGTCATCTCGGACCCGGGCGGTCCTCATGCGCGAGTTCCAGGTCGACGAGGCACCCAAGGAGGACCTCGCCCCCCGCTACAACATCGCCCCGACCACCGACGTCTACATCGTTCGCGACCTGAAGGACCGCACGGTCGACGACCATCCGGCGCGCGCGCTCGATATCGCGCACTGGGGCCTGATCCCGAGTTGGGCCAAGGATCCGGCTATCGGCAACAAGATGATCAACGCGCGCGCCGAGACTGTGGCCGAGAAGCCGTCGTACCGACGCGCGTTTGCATCGCGTCGCTGCATCCTGCCCGGTGACGGCTTCTACGAGTGGCAGAAGATCGATGTGCCGGAGGGCGCCAAGCCGCGCAAGCAGCCGTACTTCCTGCACCCGGCCGATGGATCGAGCCTGGCCATGGCCGGGCTCTACGAGTGGTGGCGCAATCCCGAGGTCAAGGAGGACGACGCACCCGACGCGTGGGTGCTGTCGGCGACCATCCTCACGACCTCCGCCGTCGATGACATCGGCCGCATCCACGATCGGATGCCGGTCATCGTCACCCCGCAGTTGCGCGATGCCTGGCTGAACCCCGAGGTCGCCGGGGCCGACGTGCTGCCGGACCTGCTCAAGCCTCCGGCGAAGGGGTACTGGGACATCTACCCGGTCTCGACGGCCGTGAACTCCGTGCGCAACCAGGGCCCCCAGCTCATGGATCCCATCGAGACGGGGGAGATCCGCTAGCGGGAATGGAAGCGGCACGGAGGGTGTTCCCCCCTCGTGCTGACCGGTCAAGCGTCGTCGATCCCGGGCCTGGAGGGCCTGCCCGCGGTGCCGGGCGACTTGGCCTCCCCCTCGGTGCCGATACCCTCGGCAGCGATGGCCGATGACCCGGTAGCCACTCTCGAGACCGATGAAGAGCGCGCCGCTCGCTTCGAGCGCGATGCCCTTCCGTATCTCGATCAGCTCTACGGCGCCGCCCTGCGCATGACCCGCAATCCGGCCGATGCCGAAGACCTCGTCCAGGACACCTTCGTCAAGGCCTTCGCTGCCTTCGAGTCGTTCACCGAGGGCACCAACCTCAAGGCCTGGCTCTTCCGCATCCTGACCAACGCCTTCATCAATACCTACCGCAAGAAGCAGCGCCAGCCGCG
>NBNH01000161.1 GCA_004379115.1 Actinomycetales bacterium mxb001 | reverse complement strand
TCGGGTGACTTGGCGATCTCGGAAAGCAGTCCATCGATGTCGGGCACGCTTACTTCCTCCTGAACTGGCGCGACACGGACTCGCTGCGATCGCCTTCGATCTGGGCAATCGCCGCGCGGCGAATGATGCCTACCCTCGACACGATCGTATTGAGCTCATCGCGGAAGGCCTCACGCTGCTTGCGCAATTCCTCGCCACCGACACCCAGCAGGCCTCGATTATCAGCCAACTTGATAGCACCCTGCATGAGGTCACGGGAGATGGACTCGGGGCTATGGAGCCGATGCATCAACCAGGATTGGCGGGCGATGCCGAGGCACTCTTGCACGAGCGCATCACGATCGACCGGTGCCGCGGGCTCCAGGTCGGCAAGACGCTGCGCCACAACGGCGTAAGCCTCGAGGAAGGGCCCGATGATGCGTTGCGACACGTAGAGATGGGTGTGATCGAGTGCGGCCAGCACCTGCTGCTCGTCCAGGCTCTCGGCCTCCCACCCTGGCCGCGCGAGGTCGACTTCGCGTCGGATGTCCTCGGCGAACTCCCGCTTGCGCGGGAAGAAGAACTCGAACTTCAGCACGTCGCGCAGCTCGAGCGCCGACTGCCAGGTGCCTTCTGCGACGTTGCCCGGGGATGCGGCGCCGCCCAGAAGTGCGATCTCGGCGACAGCGCGGTAGACGAACCAGTGGGCGAGGGTGTTGCGATAGAACGCGGCCTCGTGGAAGCGGTCCGGCGCGATTGAGTAGACGGGTTCGAGGCCCCCGTCGTACACCTCGACGACGCCCTCGCGCTGGAGGGTGCGCAAGGCCTGCCGCAGGCCATCGGGCCGCGCAAGGTCGATCCCGGACGTCAGCGGCAGTCGACGTTCCCGCACGTAGGCAAGCAGCGGGTCGAGGACCGTCAGGAGTTCGCTCAGGGTGAGCGCACGGCCTTCGTTGTCCAGCAGCGCAAAGGTGATGAGTGCTGACGGCGTGATCGGGGTGGCGTTGTTGATGCGGTCGGCAATGTCGAAGGCGACGCGGGGCACGACCGTGGTGGGATCCGCGGAGCCGGCACGCTGACGCGCGTCGCTGACGATGCTCGCCAGGGACAGGGGCTCACCGAAGCGCACATGGGCCTGGCCCCGCTGTGCCGACTGAGCGCGCGCGAAGTTGACCGCCCACTTCAGGCTCTCCGGCGTCTTTGCACCGCCAGTGTCCTCGAAGGAGATCGCCTCGACCTCATGCTGCTGGTCGTAGACGATGGAGACCGGGATGACGTAGACGTCCTCCGGGGCCGCGCCCGCTGGGCGCGTCTCCTCGTTCTCGAGGAAAGCGTCGACGAGGTATCGCAGCACGCCCATGCGGGGCGGACGGAGCTTGCCGGTGCGCGTGCGCCCGCCCTCGAAGTACCACTCGAGGTTGGCGTGCTGCCTCAAGAGGAATCCGAGGTAGAGGCGCATCATCGCCGGGTAGACCGGGTCGTCACGGGTATTGCGCCTGATGAAGATGAGACCGGCTCGCTTGGCCAGCATCGATGCGGGCCACATGGCCAGATTGGATCCACCCAGGATGTAGTTGGGCGGGAAGTCCTGCTTAGCCAGCACACGACGCAGGATCAGCGGATCGAGATACGAGCGGTGGTTGGGAAGGAAGACCAGAGAGTGCTTGCGGCCCAGGGCGCGGATGTCGGCCAGATTCCCGGTCGACGCGTCGACCGTGTAGGACCGGGTGAGGTAGCGGCCAAAGCGATCCCAGGCAGACGTGGCCCGCGGCTCGATGGTCGCCATCATTTCCTCGAGGCAGGCACGCGCGTCCGCGCTGACGTCCTGGGGGGTGCGACCGGTCTCCGCCGACAGCGATTCCACGCGCGCCGCGAATTCAGGCGACGACGTGATGCTGGAAACGCTGAGGCCCATGGCTGCCCCCTCTCACGCCTCAGCGTAGAGGGGACGGTCCAGGGCTGCCGACGAGATTGACGAGTTGGCTACTGCTTGAGGGGGGAGGAGATTCCCGGCACGCCGTCCTTGATCACGAGGGTCGTCTCGCTGCGAGGCTTGCCCTTGGGCGTGTTGGCCTTGAAGTTGGTCATGGCCACGCGATAGGTCGCCTTCAACTCCTGTGGCGTCACGGTGTTGAGCACGTAGCCGTTGTTGAACCACTCGGCATACCGAATCCACGGCGTGTTCTTCAGCACGCCGGGCGCAACTGTGCCGAGCAGCCCCTCGCCGAAGAAGGTGGGCGAGGAGATGGCACCTGCACAGATCTCGGTGCCGATGATGTTGCCCTTCCAGTTCTTCACGGCGGCCGACATCTCGGCTGGCGTCTTGGCGTCACGCGGGTCCGGCCATGCGTCGAGCAGGTCGAAGGCCAGATTGGTGTGGAAGTCGCCGGTGAGCACGATGGGGTTGCGCACCTGTCCAGCCTTGATGGAGTTGATCAGGCGCGTGCGCGCGTTCCAGTAGCCGTCCCAGGCGTCGTAGTTGAACAGGCCCTTGGCCGTCAGTTCGAGGATGCTGGGATCGTCGAAGGCCGCAGACCCATTGATGTGTGACATCACGACCTGCTGAGCGATGAAGGTCCAGGTGCCGGGAGCGTCCTTGAACTCAGCGGCCAGCCACGCCTCTTGGTCAGCGCCAAGGATCGTGCCATCCGCGGCGAACATGCCGTCAGCAAGTTTGCCAAAGTCTTGAGGCGTGTCGTCGCCCGCCTGATCGGTGCGGTACTGACGGCCGTCGAGCAGGAGGAACGAGGCGAGCGACCCCCAGTCGACGCGGCGGTAGATGTCCATCTTGCTCGGCATCTGGCCCGGAGCCGGGATGCGGATGGCGTGGTTCTCGTAGAAGGCCTGGAAGCCGGCAGCACGCCGCTTCGCGAACTCGATGCGGTCCGCCTGACCGTCTCCACCGCTCTTGCCAGCCGTGAAGTTGTTGTCGACCTCGTGGTCGTCCCAGATGACCGAGTAGGGAGCCGTGCGATGCAGCTTCTGCAGGCTCGCATCGCTGCGGTAGAGGCCGTACTGACGGCGGTACTCGGCGAGCGTGACCGGCTCAAGGCCCCACGGGATGGGACGGAGGGCCTTACCGTCCGAGCGGACGTAGCCCTCTTCGGTCTTGGGGTTGTAGTTGCCGTACTCGTAGATGTAGTCGCCCAAAGCGAGCCAGTAGTCGGGCTCTTGCGCGGCGAGGTCGTCGTACAGCTGGTAGTAGCCGGACTGCCAGTTGGCGCACGACGTCTGCCCGAATACGAACGAGTCCACCGACTGCCCGACTTCGGGCGCCGTGTGCGTACGCGCGGCCTCCGTGACGAACTTGCCGTACTTGAAGCGATAGAAGTACTCGGTATTGGGCGTCAGGCCCTGTGCATCGAGGTGCACGCTGTGGCCGTATTCGGCAGGGGCGTCGACCACGCCCTTCTGCACGACCTTGGAGAACTTTGCGTCTGTGGCGATCTCGTACGCGACCTCCTGGTTGCCCCGCTTGCCCATGCCGCCGTCGAGTTCAAGCGGCTTGGGTGCCAGGCGGGTCCACAGGATCACGCTGGTGGAGGTGGGATCCCCGGAAGCCACCCCCATCGAGAATGGGTTCGCCGGCTTGGCGGGCTTCTTCTTGCGCTCCTCCCCAGCCTCCGCCACACCAGTCGCGAGGACGGCGCCGCCGGTTGCCGCGGCGCCCAGGACGAGGAAGGAGCGGCGATCGAGGCCGCCCGACGAGGTCTCTTCAGTCATGGCGGCAGACTAGGGAATCGCGGCAACCGATGCCCGGCCAATGGGCGAAGGACAGGAGGATTCGGGTGGAATCCCTCCTGCCGACGACGAAGCATCGGCGCGGCCGGCGGACCGCCCGGCAGCGGGCGGCCCTCGAGCGGCCCTCTTCGTATCTAGTGCAGGGCCCGATCCCCGACCTCTCCAGCGTCCTCGACGGAGCCCCAGTCGTCCTCGACGTGGGTTTCGGCACCGGCGAAGCCGTCATCGCCTACGCCACCACCGACCCCTCGACTCGAATCCTGGCGGTCGACATGCACACGCCGGGGATCGGCGACCTCCTGGCCGGGATCGAGGAACGCGGTCTGACGAATGTCTACGTCGTCGAGGCCGATGTGCGACCGATCCTGACGCAGGCGATTCCCGAGGGGACGCTCATGGGCGTGCGCACGTTCTTCCCCGATCCCTGGCCGAAGAAGCGACATCACCGCCGACGCTTGATTCAGCGCGACTTCGCTGATCAACTTGCCGCTTGCTGTGCGACCGGAGCCGTGTGGCACATTGCCACTGACTGGCCGGACTACGCGGAGCACATCGCATCAGCGGTCAACAGCTCCATCTACTGGCAGGGAGGCATCATCGACAGGCCCGCCGATCGACCCGTCACCCGGTTCGAACGGCGAGGGATCGCCGCGGGACGCGCTCCGATCGATCTGCGCTTCATCCGAGTGTTGCCATGACCTCACCGGAAAACGACGGACCCCTTCTTCGCCTGGACATAGGAAATGTCGCCCACGGTGGCTTCTGCGTCGCGCGCCACGACGGCCAGGTCGTCTTCGTGCGAGGCGCCCTCCCCGGCGAAGTCGTCATGGCGCAGGTGACGGAGGCACCCGCTCACGGTCGCTTCCTGCGGGCGGATGCAGTCGAGGTCATCACTCCGTCGCCGCACCGAGTCGCGCCCCCGTGCCGTTACGCCGGGGACTGCGGCGGATGCGACTGGCAGTTCGTTGCCGTGTCCGAACAGCGGCGGCTCAAGGCAGCCGTGGTCCGCGAGCAGTTAACCCGGTTAGGCGGCGAGCCAGCCGAACGTTGGGCGGGCCTGGAGGTCGAGGCGGTACCCGGGGACGTCGATGGCCTCGCGTGGCGCACCCGCATGCGATTCGCTGTCGATGACCGCGGTCGCCTGGGATTGCGAGCCGCACGGTCGCATCGGATCGTCGAGATCGACCAGTGCCTGATTGCTTCTGCCGGCATCGACGGTCTTGGCCTCACTCGGCAGGAGTGGGTCGATGCATCCGAGGTCCTCGCCGTGTCGCCTTCGGAGGGACATCCCATCGCGCTTCCGGATCCTCGACCGGGCGAGGCGCGCGTGCGCGAGATCGCCGCAGGGCGGACGTGGACCTTCGATGCGACCGCCTTCTGGCAGGTGCACCCGGGTGCGGCCGACACGCTGTCGCACGCAGTGCTCGACCTCCTCGCACCCCGTCCGGGCGAGCACGCCATCGATCTCTACGCGGGCGTTGGGCTCTTTGCCGGAGCGCTCGCCGAACCCCTGGGGCCCGGCGGACGCATCGATGCGGTCGAGTCCGATACGACGGCCGTGGCAGGAGCGCGACGCTCGCTGCACGACGTTCCCACCGTGCATCTGCACGAGGCTCGGGTCGATCAGTGGCTCCGCCAGACAGGACTGCGCCGGTGCGACCTGGTCGTTCTGGATCCTCCGCGGGTCGGGGCCAAGAAGGACGTGATGCAGGGGATCGTCAAGCTGCGCCCACGGGCCATCGCCTACGTCGCCTGCGATCCGGCGGCCCTCGGGCGCGATATCGCCATCGCGAAGTCTCTCGGCTGGGAGCTCAGCGCCATTCGAGCCTTCGACCTGTTTCCCATGACCCACCACGTGGAGTGCGTCGCCCTGCTCACACCCGCTAGCGTCGGCTCATGAGCGACCAAGCCAACAACTCGCTGCGGCGCCAACTCAAGTTCTCGCTCTTCCTGCAGGCAGCAGCCTTCGTCATGTTCGGTGTGGCCTTCGTCGTGCGCGCGGCGACGGCCGGCTTCGACGCCCTCACGCTCGCCTTTGCGCTCTTCACGGTTCTGTGCGCAGGGGCCTTCGTCCTCACGCGTTCCAAGATGCGCCAACTCGGCTAGCGCCACCTGCAGGAGGCGCCCCGCAAGTACGGCGAGCCGCCCTCTATGCTTTCTTCGCTCCTCGGGCAGACCGCTGCGGGGCGCGCCGCCTTA
>NBNH01000160.1 GCA_004379115.1 Actinomycetales bacterium mxb001 | reverse complement strand
CGCCGCGCTGGGTGTCGATGCCGTCTGGCTGTCGCCCTTCTACCCCTCCCCGCAGCACGACTCGGGGTACGACGTACGCGACCCTCGCGATGTCGATCCGATGTATGGCAGCCTCGATGACGCGCGCGCACTGATCGACGCCGCGCACGACCGCGGCCTGCGCGTCATCGTCGACATCGTGCCCAATCACTTCTCCACCGAGCACCCGTGGTTCCTCGAGGCACTCGCTGCCGGACCCGGTTCGACGGCTCGATCCCGATTCCACTTCCGACCTGGTCGCGGACCGGGGGGAGACGCGCCGCCCAACAACTGGCTGAGCCTGTTCACCGGACCGGCATGGACGCGCGTCATCGAGGCTGACGGGTCCCCGGGCGAGTGGTACCTGAACATGTTCGACTCCACGCAGGCCGACCTCAACTGGACGAGCCCCGATGTACGCGAGGACTTCATCCAGACCCTGCGTTTCTGGCTCGATCTCGGCGCGGACGGATTCCGGGTCGACGTCGCCATGGGCATGGCCAAGGACATGACCTACGCCGATGCGGCCGATCCCGCGGCCGTCCTCGACGAGGTTCGCCTGGACCTCCCGTCACAGGGTCCACGCACGGCGGACCTGTCGCACTACCTCGACCGTGACGAGATCTTCGAAATCTTCAGCGAGTGGAGAGCCGTCCTCGACGCCTACCCCGGCGACAGGATGGCGGTCGCCGAGGCATGGGTTCCGGCAGATCGCGCGCCGTTGTACGTGCAGACCGACACGCTGCACCAGATCTTCACCTTCGACTTCCTGTCGGCTCCATGGGATGCCGACCGACTGCGCAGCATCATCACGCAGGCGATTGCCACACTCGCGCCGACTCCTGTCACATGGGCGATGTGCAACCACGACTCACCGCGCGTGGCAACGAGGCTGGGCGGGGGCGCGATCGGCCGGCGGCGGGCACGCGCCATGGCCTTGCTGGCGCAGGCGCTGCCCGGCTCCCTTTACATCTACCAGGGCGAGGAGCTCGGCCTCGAGGATGCCGACATGCCACCCGAACGCCGTCAGGACCCGGTGTGGTTCCGCTCGGGGGGCGAGCAACTCGGACGGGATGGAGCACGGGTGCCCCTGCCCTGGGCGGGTTCCGCGCCGCCCTACGGCTTTGGCGGTCCGGATACCTGGCTGCCTCAACCGGCCGACTGGGCCGATCTCACCGTGGAGCGACAGGAGGCCGATCCGTCCAGCACGCTGTCGCTCTACCGGAGCGCACTCCGATTGCGAAAAGCTCACCCGGGACTGGCGCCGGGGAGTCCCCTGGACTGGTGGGATGCAGGCGAGGGCATCGTCGCCTTCCACCGGGGCGATGGGTTCGCGTCCCTGACGAATGCGAGCGGGCGGGACTATCCGCTACCCGATGGCGTGGTGCTCTTGGCTTCGCAGTCCCTTACGGGCCGGGCCCTGCCGACCGACGCGACGGTGTGGCTCCAGAAGTGAGAGCGGACGCAGGACCACTAGGCACAGACGCGCGGACGTTCGCCCTCTGGCTGGAAGACGTGCACCTTGCTGGCGCGCACCCGCACCGTGTCGCCCATACGGACCGGGGTTGACCCGGGCGCACGCGCAATGAGAGAGATCGTGGCGCCATCGGGCGTGCTCGCATCACCGTAGATGTAGGCATCGGCGCCGAGTTCTTCGACGAGAGTCACCTTCATCGACGTGCCATCGTCTGCAAGCACCAAGTCCTCAGGGCGAACACCCAGCAGTGCCAATTTGCCGGGAAGCTTGTCGAGAATCGCGCGATCCACGGAGACGGTTGCGTCACCGAGGCGGACTCCGCCGTCGACGACGGGCACCTCGACGAGATTCATCGAAGGCGAGCCGATGAAAGCTGCCACGAATGCATTGGCCGGCTCGTCGTAGAGAGCTCGGGGGCTATCCACCTGCTGGAGCACTCCCGCACTGAGCACCGCGACGCGGTCACCCATCGTCATCGCCTCGACCTGATCATGGGTCACGTACACGGTGGTGGTGCCCAGTCGACGCTGCAAAGCGGCGATCTGCGTGCGGGTCTGTACGCGTAGCTTGGCGTCGAGGTTGGACAGAGGCTCGTCCATGAGGAAGGCGGCCGGCTCGCGCACGATGGCGCGTCCCATGGCAACGCGCTGGCGTTGGCCTCCGGAGAGAGCCTTCGGCTTGCGCTCGAGATAGGGGGTGAGATCGAGCAGTTCCGCGGCTTCCTTCACCCGACGGTCGATCTCGGACTTCGATACCTTCTGGATCTTCAGGGCGAACGCCATGTTCTCCGCCACGCTCATGTGCGGGTAGAGCGCGTAATTCTGGAAGACCATCGCGATGTCGCGATCCTTGGCGGGCACCCGTGTGACGTCGCGGTCGCCGATGGAGATGCGGCCCGAGGACACCGGCTCCAGGCCCGCGAGCATGCGCAATGAAGTGGACTTGCCGCATCCCGAGGGACCGACGAGCACGAGAAACTCCCCCGGAGCGATCCGCAGGTCAAGGTGGCTGACCGCAGTGACATCCGATCCCGGATACACCAGTGACACGTCGTCGAAGACAACCTCGCTCGCCATGCACTCGCCCTTTCTCCTCGACTGGCGCCCACTGTAACCATGCGCGCGGCGCCCGCGGGATGTTTCATGAAACAGCACCTCTCGTGGAATCTGTTGCGCGAGCGAGTGGAGCGGTTGCCGTTTCGTTATTCCCTCAATTCAGCCGTTTCCTTGCCGTTACGCGAATGAAGGGCAAAGATGGGAGCGTTTGCAGGTCCGGGTCGATCCCGGCCGTTCATCGACAAGGAGACGGCATGTCAGTTCCCACTCGCCGTCGCGGTGTCGCGCTCGTCGTAGGAGCCAGTGCAGCAGTGCTGCTGCTGGCCGCCTGCGGGGGGTCGAGCACATCCGACGAGAGCACGTCCGCTGCTCCCGCGAGTTCTTCCGCGGACTCTGGCGGAGAGACCAGCGCGGCACCCGCCGCAGGCTGCGAGGCCTACGCGGCGTACGGCACCTTCGAGGGCGCCTCGGTCACCCTCTTCACGTCCATCCTCCCCCCGGAGCAGCAGAAGTTCGAGACTGCGTGGGCGGAGTTCGAGGAGTGCACGGGCATCGACATCGTGTACGAGGGCTCGGACCAGTTCGAGGCTCAGCTGCCCACGCGCATCGCGGGTGGCAACGCACCCGACCTCGCCTTCATCCCCCAGCCTGGCCTGCTGGTCAAGCTCGTGGAGACCGGCGGCCCGGTCGCAGCACCGGACTCGGTGACGGCCTTGGTCGACCAGTACTGGAATCCCGCGTGGAAGGCCTACGGCACCGTCGATGGCACCTTCTACGCCGCTCCGCTGGGCTCCAACATGAAGTCGTTCGTCTGGTACTCGCCGAAGGTCTTCAGCGAGAAGGGCTACACCGTCCCCACGACGTGGGATGAGCTCTTCGCCCTCTCCGACCAGATGGTGGCGGACGGCGTGAAGCCCTGGTGCGGCGGCATCGAGTCCGGCGGCGCCACCGGGTGGCCGGCGACCGACTGGCTCGAGCAGATCATGCTGCGGATGTACGGCGGAGACGTGTACGACCAGTGGGTCAACCACACTCTGCTCTTCGACTCCCCCGAGGTCACGGCTGCCATGGACACGCTCGCGGGCTGGATGAAGAACCCCGAGTACGTGAACGCTGGCTTCGGCGACGTCAAGACGATCGCGACCACCGGCTTCCAGCAGGCGGGCGAGCCCATCCTCAAGGGCGAGTGCGGCATGCTGCAGCAGGCGTCCTTCTACGCCAACTTCTGGGCTGAGTTCAACCCCGATGCTGTCGTGGCCGAGGACGGCGACGCCTACGCGTTCTATCTGCCGGCGATGAACGACAACGTCCCCACCCCCGTGGTCGGCGGCGGCGAGTTCGTGACGGCGTTCGCCGATCGTCCCGAGGTCGTCGCGGCGCAGACCTTCCTCGCCTCGCCGGAGTTCGCGACCGCCAAGGTCAAGGAGGGGACCTGGGTGTCGGCTAACAGCGGCGTGCCGCTCGACGCCTACGCTCCCGGCTCCATCGACCAGCTGTCGGCGCAGTACCTCACCGACCCGCAGGGCACCTTCCGCTTCGACGCCTCCGACCTCATGCCGGCGGCCGTGGGCGCGGGTGCCATGTGGAAGGAGATGACGGCGTGGTTCGCCGAGGACAAGCCGACCCAGCAGGTTCTCAAGGACATCGACGCGGCCTGGCCCGCGGAGTAGTCCCCGCGTCGTGACTTCGTCGTAAACGACGGAATCCAGACGCGAGCGGGTCCCGAGGGTGTAGACACATCCTCGGGACCCGTTCCTTCTTCAGACCCGCTGTTCACCGGACAGCAGCACGGACGACGCGGAGGCGACGTGATCTGGGAGAACATCCTCGAGGGGATCCCCAAATTGGGGACTGCCGCGGCCGGCATCGCCGTGTTCTTCGCGATTCTCCTCGTTGTCTTCTTCGTCCTCGGACGCATTCGCGGCCGACTGAGCAACCCCGTGGCCATGCTTGCCTTCCTCGGGCCGGCCGCAATCCTGCTCATGCTGGGGCTCGTCGTGCCGACCTTCCAGACGGTCTACAAGAGCCTCTTCAACGCCAGCGGCAAGAAGTTCATTGGCCTGCAGAACTACGGCTGGATCCTCACCACCGAGTCCAATCAGCAAGTCCTCATCAATACCGCCCTGTGGATCGTCATCGCCCCGCTCTTCTCCACCGTCATCGGCCTCGTCCTGGCGCTCCTGCTCGACCGCATGCGACGCGAGTCGATCCCGAAGTCGCTCATCTTCATGCCGATGGCGATCTCCTTCGTGGGCGCCAGCATCATCTGGGGCCTCGTCTACGCCTATCGCGACCCTGCCCAGGAGCAGGTCGGCCTGCTCAGCCAGGTCGTCCTCTGGCTGGGCATCGAGCCGCCCAACTGGATCCTCCTCCAGCCGTGGAACAACTTCCTGCTCATGGTCATCATGATCTGGATCCAGACCGGCTTTGCCATGGTCGTGCTGTCGGCAGCCATCAAGGCGATCCCGGGCGACGTCGTCGAGGCCGCCACGCTCGACGGAGCGACGGGCTGGCGTCTCTTCAGCCGCGTGACCGTGCCCATGATTCGCACCACGCTCATCGTGGTCGTCACCACGATCATGATCGCGACGCTCAAGATCTTCGACATCGTCCGCGTGATGACGAATGGCAACTTCGGCACCCAGATCGTCGCCAACGAGATGTACAGCCAGGCCTTCGTTCAATTCGATGTCGGCCGCGGGTCTGCCCTCGCCGTCATTCTCTTCCTCGGCGTGATCCCGCTGGTCTCCTACAACATCATTCAACTCCGCCGGGAGCGAGCGATCCGATGAGCGTCGAAGCGCACGAAGTCATCCCGATGCCGGCACCCTCCGGCAAGGGGCCCTCGATTCCTCAGGCGGTGCGCCGCAGCCTGAGCAGCCCCTGGGCGACCGCCGTGGTCATCGTGATCACGATTCTGTGGACCATCCCCACCTTCGGTCTGCTCGTCACCTCGCTGCGGCCCTCCGGGCCCGCGGTCAACAGCGGCTGGTGGACCGTCTTCACCAACCCCGAGTTGACCCTCGAGAACTACGTCGAGGTCCTCGGCGGTGGCGACGTGATCAGTGGCGGCATCCTTCCCTACTTCTTCAACTCCTTCGCGATTGCGCTCCCCGCGGCGATCTTCCCGCTCGTCATCGCCACGATGTGCGCCTATGCCCTCGCGTGGATCCCCTTCCGCGGCGCGACGATCCTCTTCTTCGCGATCTTCGCCCTGCAGATCGTGCCGCTCCAGATGGCCCTGCTCCCCTTGCTCCAGATGTTCAACCTCGGCTGGAGCATCGGGCCCATCACGATCGTCCCCGACCTCAACCTCGGTGGGACCTACATCCCCCTCTGGGTCGCGCACACGATGTTCGCCCTGCCGCTTGCCGTCTTCCTGCTCCACAACTTCATGGCCCAGCTCCCCCGCGACGTGATCGAGGCTGCACTCGTCGACGGAGCAAGCCACTTCACGATCTTCTGGCGCATCATCCTCCCCCTGTCCGTGCCGGCCATCGCCTCATTCGCGATCTTCCAATTCCTGTGGGTGTGGAACGACCTGCTGGTCGCCCTCACCTTTGCCGGCGGTACGCCGGACGTCGCCCCGATCACGGCATATCTCGCCAACATCGTCGGCAGCTACGGCGCCAAGACGCACCTCATCACGGCGGGTGCCTTCATCGCCATCATCGTGCCGCTCATCGTCTTCTTCGCCCTGCAGCGCTTCTTCGTCCGCGGCCTCCTGGCCGGATCGGTCAAGGGCTGAGGCGCTCGGCAAGCCTCGCCTTCCACCACAGTGCGCTTTCCTTAGGCGCGCGGTCGAGGGTCTTCGGATCCACACGGACGATGCCGAAGCGCTTGGTGAATCCCTCGGCCCACTCGATGTTGTCCAGTAGCGACCACGCGAGATAGCCGCGCACGTCGATGCCCGACTCCCGGGCCTGGAGCAGCGACCGAATGTGCTCGCGGAAGTAGTCGACCCTCTCGGAATCTCGCACGGCCCCCGCGATGACGTCGTCGTCGTAGGCGGCCCCGTTTTCGGTCACCCACAGGGGTACGCCCGGCAGGGCCGTCGAGGCCATGTGCAATGCGTCGACGAGACCCGCGGGGTGTACCTCCCATCCCATCGCCGTCGTCGGCTCGCGAGGGACGAACGCCGCCGAGGGGCACCCCGGATAGGCCTCCAGACCGGGCCCGGGGCTCTCTGCCCGCGCCACGCGCATGACGGAGTAGTAGTTCTCCCCCAGCCAGTCCAGAGGCTCGGCCATGGCAGCGAGGTCGGCATCGCGCACAAATCCCCAGTCGCAGAATCCGCCCGTGGCCTCTCGCACGTCCCGAGGG
>NBNH01000159.1 GCA_004379115.1 Actinomycetales bacterium mxb001 | reverse complement strand
CCACGGCGCTGTCCGTGATCTCGATGACCGCAGGAGTCTCGACGAAGTCCACCCCGAACCGTTTCAGGGCGAGAGTGTTCTTTACGACCAATGAGTCAGCAGAATCGTCCTCTGGGGCGACAACAATGATCGATCGCGCAAAGTTCGCATTCAGGCGAGCGAGATCCTCCATCGATGCTGGGTTTCCTCGCCTGACCACAAGCCTCGTGTTATGCAGATCCACTCCCTGAGCGCGAATCTCGTCATGCACTTCAGATGGCGTTCGCTCGCTTAGGATGGCAATTGCTGGATGGCTCCTGCTGCGATTCGCTTCCACGAGCTCACGCACGATGGCGGGCACCTTCTGGCTGTAGCCGAGGATCAAAGTGTGATCCGTTTCAACGACGAGCGAGCGACCTTCACGCAGGGACTCAAGTCGGCGATCGATCGCATTGGAGACGAGGCCGATGATGACTGCGACGATGAAGATTCCAATCAGCGTCACAACAAGCATCAATACGCGGAACCTCAGTCCGGCATCCGCTCCGAAGGTGCCTGGATCCAAGGTCCGTGTCAGAGCCAACCAAAAGGCCTCCCAGAAGGGCACTCCCTCGTCATTAGGTCCGATGCTCCAGATCCAACTGATGAAGGCCATCACCATGAGCACCGCGATGGTGACGACGCCCAGCCACACGAGGATCAGAGAAATGCCTCGCGTGAGTGCGTTGTCGAATCGGTAGCGCACGCGCTGGACCGGCGAAAACCGCGGACGCGCGCGAGCCTCCGTAGGCATGAACAACCCCCGTTGCCATTCGATGACCTTCATGAGGTTAGGGGTTGCTGCGGGTGTCCGTGCGGTTACGAGTTGAGGGACTTCGCATAGATCCATAAGAGATCAACATGAGATCAAAGGACAGCCCCGCCACCCACGGGGGTCGGGGTGACGAGGCTGCCGGAACCATCCTGGCAGCCCCAGAGATCACGCGGGTGTCAGTAGGGTGACGAAGGTCGGGAACAAGCAGTCAGTGGGCGTGAGGGGGTGGCGGCCATGCTGATACCTCCCTCACCCGCCTTCCAAACCGACTCGGAACGTCAGATCTGGACCCTGCTGGCGAACAGCCTCGAGCCGGGCGAAGTCCTCTTCCACGGACTGCGCTTCACGGACCCAAAGGATGGTGACATCGAGATCGATCTCTTGCTCCTTTCTCCACGGCGAGGAGCTGCGATCATCGAGGTCAAGGGCGGGCTGGTGCGTTACCAGGATGGACAGTGGACTCTTTCGACGAATGGTGGCAGCTCCCGCCGCATCCACCCCGTTGAGCAAGCTCGCCGAGCCAAGCACGCCTTACGTCGGTACCTGGATCGGTCGCCGTCGTGGGAGCTGGGCCTCCTGCGCTCCCAGTGGTTCTTGGCCCTCCCACACACGCCCGTGGGTGGGGATCTTGGCCCGCAGGCGCCACGCGAGCGAGTCATCGGTGAGGGAGACGTACCTAACCTTCGCCAGATCATCAACGACGGGCTCCAGGACGCACCTCGAGAGCCCTCAGTCCCCGACTCAGACTGGGTACCTCTCGCCGTCGAACTGATCCAGAACGCGCCCGAGGCGTCCCACTCCGCCGAGCGATTTGGTCGAGCACACTCTCAGGGCGGTCATGGCTTCGCCAGCGCCCTCGCACTCATCAGCCTGGGCGTGGCAGTACTCCTTGGCTCTCTCATCGCGTTCACGTACGCAGGAGCTTGGGGGCTCGTCGCAGTAGCCGTCCTCCTCGGCCGTGCGGTGCTCATCGGCCACCCAACGACCC
>NBNH01000158.1 GCA_004379115.1 Actinomycetales bacterium mxb001 | reverse complement strand
CACCTTCACCGCGTGGGGCAACACCCTCGCCGAGGGCCTCGACCGACCGCGCAGCCTCGGCCACGCTCGCGCGATGGACACCGCCTCCGCCGCATTGACGTCGTACCTGGCGAACCTGCTCACCCAGCGTAGGCGGGCGCCTGAAGACGACCTGCTGTCGACTCTCGCGCAGGTCGAGCTCGACGGCGACACGCTCACCGACCGCGACATCGTGGGTACGGCGTCTTTCATCCTGCTGGCCGGATTCGAGACGACCGTCAACCTGCTGGGCGCCGGCACCCAGGTGCTGATGGAGCACCGCGACCAGTTCGCTGAAGTCTCCGCCAATCACGACCTGATCCCGGCGATGACCGAAGAGGCGCTGCGCTACGTCTCCCCGGTGCAGTACACCTTCCGCACCGCGCTTGCCCCCATTGCGCTGCCGGACGGGTCGGAGATGCCGAAGGGCGACACGATCGTGCTGATGCTCGTTGGCGCGAATCGCGACCCGGCCGTGTTCGCCGACCCCAACCGCTTCGACATCCACCGCGAGAACGCGCGACGCCACCTCGCTTTCGGCTTCGGCGTTCACCACTGCCTGGGTGCCGCGTTGGCGCGCATGGAGGCCGAGGTCGCCTGGCGTCACCTGCTCGAGCGCTTTCCCGACACCGACTCCTGGCAACTGGCCGGTGAGCCCGTGCCGAATCCCGGGCGGATGATCCACGGGCTGCGCTCGCTGCCCGTTCGTCTCGGGGCTGCCGTCCACGCATGACCACGCGCATTCGCTGGGGCCCCATCGGGTTGCTCCAGGTCCCCAACCTGCTGTCGGGCATGTCCAACGGCGTCGTCACGATCGCCGTGCCCTGGCTCGTGCTCGATCGCACGGGCTCCGTGGCCGCCGCCGGACTCGTCGCTGCCGTCTCGGCGTTGCCCGGCATCGTCGCCGCGCCGCTATCGGGCTGGGCAGTCGATCACTTCGGACGCCGCATCGTCAGCATCATCTCCGACCTGCTGTCGGCCGTCTCCGTGGCTGCCATTCCCATCGTGGCGTTTTTCACCGAGCTCAACCTTGCCTGGATCATCGGCCTCGCCATGCTCGGAGCCGTCTTCGATCCGGCGGGCTACACGGCACGCAAGGCTCTGATCCCTGACGTCGCCGAGGCCAGCCACATGAGTGTCACGCGCCTGAACGGGATTCACGAAGGAGTGTTCAGCGTCGGCTGGGTCATCGGCCCGCTGGTGGGTTCGCTTCTTATCGCCACGCTCGGAGCGGTGTCGGCCTTCTGGGTGCCTTTCGTCCTCTTCCTCATCTCAGCGCTGCTCATCGTCTTCCTGCACGTCGGCGATGCCGGCCAGGATGCCAAGGCCGCGCGCGAGGAGGCCGGCGAGGAGCACCCCAGCGCTTGGCAGAACGCCGTCCTGGGCGTCAAGATCATCTGGAACGACCACGCCCTGCGCGCCCTCATCATCGCCGTGACGATCCTCGGGTCGATCTATCTGCCGACGGAGGCCGTGCTCCTGCCGGCACATTTCATCGCCATCGATCAGCCGCAGTCCCTGGGCCTCGTGTTGGCGGCATTGTCGGCAGGCACGATCATCGGCGCCTTCGGCTACGGGTGGCTGTCGCAGCGAGTGTCGCGACTCAACATCGCCCGAGCCGTCCTTGTCGCCACGATCGTCTTCTACCTGCCGATCGCGCTACTGCCCCCGCTCCCCCTGATGGTGGTCGCAGGCTTCGCGATCGGGCTGGCCTGGGGCCCGATGCAGCCCCTCATGAACACCGTCGTGCAGCGTCGCGTCGAACCCGATGCCCAGGGCCGCGTCTATGGCATCCAGACCTCGCTCTTCTATGCCTTGCCACCTGTGTTCATGCTCGCCACCGGCGTGATCGCGGAGCGGACGGGCGTCATGCCCGTGCTCCTTGGCCTGTGGGTCCTCATGACGATCGTGGCCATCGGCGTGCTGATGGTGAAGAGCATCCACGACATCGACGCGTAGGTGCGGCGATGACCCAGGGT
>NBNH01000018.1 GCA_004379115.1 Actinomycetales bacterium mxb001 | reverse complement strand
TTGTTTACCGATTCCAATCAGGAGACCTTGACAATTTCATGCCGAACTACGAATAAGGCACGATTCATCGTTGATGGTGCTACCGTTATGGGTGCGCTTGATTAAAATAATTTGTTATGATAGTCAGAGAGAAATCAAAGCTAATGATGTATGTTGGGGCTGACCCGACTGGGAAAGCAGGGATATTAAAGAAGGCTATCGGTAACTTTACACAGGCAGAATTAAGGGGTTGGTATAATGCCAGCCCCTCATCTGTCAGTCAGCACGTTATCTTTACGCCCGAGAAACAAATCTATGAGCCAATTAAAGAAGATTCAGCAAGCGGTACCGAACAGGTCTAAAAGAAATTTAAGAAAGAATCAAAGCCCTTTACTGGCCTCGGTTACCTTAGATACTTCCAATACCATGTTGGTACAGGAAGATATTTTTAATGAACCATCACGGGAGCGGCTTGATTTTACTGGGGCAAAATGGGTTAGGTTTTTCACGCAAAAAGATGACTTTCTAAAAAGTCTGATTGCCATCGTTAATAATTCCCCGACATTAAGGCGAATCATTGAGGATAAAACAAATATGGTTGTAGGCGATGGCTTTATTCCTATGAAAGGGAAATCAAATACATTGCTTACAACCTCAATGAAAGGAGAAGTCATAACCGATAACTCATTAAATGAAATTGAGCAGGTTATTAGTTCAGTCAATTTACACAGTCAAAACCTTCAAGAGGTAATGGCTTCATTGGCATTTGATTACGATGCTTTTGGCAATTGCTTTGCAGAAATATGTCGGGGTAGGGTAGGTAATCAACCCTTTACCTATATATACCATGTCCCGGTATATAACATTGGGATAAGAAAGGCTGGAGCTGACCAAATAATAAAATCGGTTGGCATTTATGACAATTGGGAAGAAGTCCCGTTGACTACCGATGGTAGTTATTACGAAAAGGAAGGGTTCAAAGAAGTGCCTATTTATCCAGAATTTAAAGACTTTGAAGATGGCACTCAGCGTTCAATCATCCATGTAAAACAATATGCAGCGGGGTATTTTTACTTTGGCTTACCCGAATGGATAGGGGCAAAAATGTGGGCTGAAATTGAATACAGAATCCAGCGGTTTAATACTTCCAAGTTTGAAAATGGTTTTATGCCATCTGGATTATTGCAGTTTTTTGGATCAATGACACAAACAGAGGCAAAGGCTTTGGTTGATGGCATTGAATCAAAATTTAGCGGTATGGGTAATAATCATAAATTATTTGTCCAGGTATTAAGAGATGAAAAGTTAAAAGCCAATTGGATACCTACTTCAAAGGAGAATGAAGGTGAATTTCTAAACCTTCAGAATCTTGCTGCTTCTGCCATTGTTGTAGCTAATAGATGGAGCAAGTCATTAGCTGGTTTTGCTACTTCGGGGCAACTGGGAACAAACCAACAGATACGCCAGGAAATGGAATACTTGCAAAATACGGTTATCAAACCACGACAAAATCTGTTGTTATCAAAGATTATTAACCCATTTTTACAAGAAATTGGCGTTTATAACCCAGCGTTTAAGGATGTTACGTTTGGTATATCCAACACTTTGCCTGTGTCGTTCATGGGCGATATTAAGGTTGAAGATAATTTGTCAACCAATGAGAAAAGAGAAATATTAGGTTATGCACCTATTGAAATAGAACAACCAACACCAACAAATGAGCCAACTAATACAACCGAGTGAAGTCATTAGCGGTGGCGTTGCAAGACCTACCCCAGCGGATATAAGGCTTGATAAATCCCTTATTAGTCCACATATACAGGATGCAGAATACCGTTGGATTGTCCCAGCGATCGGCGTAACCTTTTACGATGCTTTGGTTACTGACAAAGGTAATTCAACGGCTTTTACTTCCACGGCTTACCAGCAGCTTTGGGACAATCAGTTAAAATCTTTTTGCGCTAATGCGGTGCTTTATGAGGCTTCGCCTTACATGGTTATGCAGCTTGGAACAAATGGACTTTATACGCTTGATAATGAATACGGGCAAAACGTCGGGGTTGAAGGTTTAAAGTTTTATCAGGATACATTATTGCAGCGTTTGGAGGTAAAGAAGAAACGAATCAAAGATTATTTGTGCGCTTGTGCTACAAGTTTTACAGGTTTTATTCCAAGTGCTATTGGTTGCCCTGAATCAACTTGTAATGAGAACGAGGAGCTAAGTGATATTTATAATACATTAGGAATAGTTTTATGATTGAAAAACCTAAAAAAGAACGAAGATTTCTCAAAATATTAGGGAAAGTTGGCGAAATATTGGTTCAAGAATTATTAATCAAAGTGGGGAAAAGTCTGGTTCAAAAGATTGGGGGTAAAAAAAACTTGCCCTCAATCATTTTTTTATCCCTATTTTATAACATTGCTTTCGCATCCATTGATTCTATTCCCTACCCGATTACCGGTAATAAGCAGCGATTAGGATGGCAGACGACTGGCAATGGTTTGGTATATAGAGGACGTTCACAGGATACCATTACAAAGCCAACAAGTTACGTTGACAAAAATGTCAAGGCTTATTTGATACTTGATTCTGTAAGAGGTACTATTTTTGTTTGGAGGCAAACCTATTGGGATAGTTTATTAGTAGGTGGTGGTGGCGGTGGTTCATTTACTCAGCCAGTTGATTCATTGTTCTTTGATACAAGTGTACCGACAAATAATGTTGACACGGCAAAGATGAGATGGGATTCCGATTTAGGAACGGTGGTTTTAGGAATGTATGATAAGGTACCAAATGAACTTGGATTTAAAAGCTTTTGGCTGGTTAAAAATCAAACAGGCTCAACCATTACAAAAGGTAGTATTGTTTACGCAAATGGTACAGTTGGAGCAAGTGGAAGGATAACGGTAGCAAAGTTTATCGCCAACGGCACAATTGAAGCCAAGTATTTACTTGGTGTTACGGCACACGATTTGACAGATGGTGAAGATGGGTATGTTATTTCATTTGGCAAAATAAGACAGGTTAATACTGATACCTTTGCGGCTGGAGCAATCCTTTACCCATCACCAACTACGGCTGGTGTTTGGACAGATATAGAGCCAATTGCGCCTAATATTGATATGCCTATTGGCTTTTGTATAAATAGTTCCTCAAACAATGGCACAATAGCGATAAGGGTGGCATCGGGTTATAAATTATCAGAACTTCATGATGTTGCTATTTCATCACCAGTTGACAAAGCCTCTTTATATTATTCTGGTGGATTATGGAGAGATACAACAGCAGCACTTTTGGTAAGTGATACGGCTGCGATGTTGGCTAACTACGCAACCAAAGCATACGCAGACACTACAGGCAGATTTTACGCAAGGCAAGATTTTAGCAATGTTTCATCTTCAACTTTAACCTGGACACAAAGTGACACATTGGTTACAGGTGGCGTAAATGTTGTTCAGGTATATCGTAATGGTCAAATCTTATTGCCCTCACAATATACCATCCCATCATCTACAAGCGTAGTCATTGCCGGAACATCTTACAAAGCTGGTGAAAATTACACGGTTATATTTCCTCGTGGTGGCGGTGCTGGAAGTGGCGGAGGATCTGGCAGCCTTACTTCTATTTCAGCAGGAACAGGGATAACAGTATCACCAAACCCAATAACAACAACGGGCACGGTATCGGCTGACCTTTCCGTATTAATGGAGCTTACTGATACAGTATCATTATCAAACAGGATAAACCTCAAATTAAATGCAACTGATACGGCTTCATTGTCATCCAGAATAGATGCAAAAGGAACAGGCACGGTTACAAGTGTTGCAAGTGGTTATGGCTTAACTGGTGGCACCATTACAACAATAGGAACATTGCGGCTTGATTCAGCTTCGGTTTATAATTACATTAGAGATAGCATTGTAGACGTTCAAATAGGTAATGACACCATTAAAATATTAAAACAGGAATACGCTCCAGCTACTTCAAGTATTTTAACCTGGACAGTTACCCCTAAGTTCCCAATACAATTAAAGGCTTATATCTTGGTGTTTCGCAATGGGCAACTTCTTATC
>NBNH01000157.1 GCA_004379115.1 Actinomycetales bacterium mxb001 | reverse complement strand
CCGGGGAGAAATCCCCCACCTCCTGCTCCGGAGAGTCCGGGGCCCTTGAGTCCAGAGGAGGTCGGCGACCGCATGCGCCGATATGAAGTCATGGTCATCCTCGACCCCGATCTCGAAGAGCGCACCGTTGCGCCCTCTCTCGAGACGTTCCTGAACGTGGTCAAGCAGGACGGCGGCCAGGTCGACAAGGTCGACATCTGGGGCCGTCGCCGCATGGCCTACGAGATCAACCACAAGCCGGAGGGCATCTACGCCGTTCTCCAGGTCACCTCGAGCCCCACGGCTGTTGCCGAGCTCGATCGCCAGCTCAACCTCAACGAGGCCGTGCTCCGCACCAAGGTCACGCGCCCGGCAGGGAGCTGACATGGCTGCCGGCGACATCAACGTGACGGTGGTGGGCAACCTCACCAACGATCCGGAGTTGCGCTTCACGCCGAGCGGCGCTGCCGTGGCCTCGTTCACCGTGGCCTCCAGCTCGCGCTACCTCGACAAGGCGACGAATGAGTGGAAGGACGGCGACACCGTCTTCATGCGCTGCAGCGTGTGGCGTCAGTACGCGGAAAACGTCGCCGAGTCGCTGCAGAAGGGCATGCGCGTCGTCGTGACGGGCCGGCTCAAGCAGCGCTCCTACGAGACACGCGAGGGCGAGAAGCGCACGGTCGTGGAGATGGAGGTCGACGACGTCGGCCCCGCGCTCCGCTACGCGACAGCCAAGGTCACCCGCACCCAGCGCGGTGAAGGCGGCGGTGGCGGCTACAGCGGCGGCGGCTCCGGCGGCGGCGCCCCGGCCGACGATCCCTGGGCCCAAGGCGGCGGTGGCGCCTCCTTCGACGAGCCCCCCTTCTAAGACGTCCCGACCCAACGACTTTCAGGAGTAGAACCTCATGGCTAACGACCGTAAGAAGGAGCGCAGCAGCAAGCGTGCTGAACTCAAGCGCATCCCCAAGCCCCGCGCCTGCATCTTCTGCAAGGAAGACGCACAGCCCATCGACTACAAGGACACGGGCATGCTGCGCAAGTACATCTCCGATCGCGGCAAGATCCGCGCTCGGCGCGTGACCGGCTGCTGCACGCAGCACCAGCGCGAGATCGCAACTGCCGTCAAGAACGCGCGGGAGATGGCTCTCCTGCCTTACACCGCCACGGTGCGATAGGAGACCGACATGAAGCTCATCCTCACTCAAGAGGTCGGCGGTCTCGGTGTGCCCGGCGACGTGGTCGAGGTCAAGGACGGCTACGGCCGCAACTACCTCGTGCCTCGTGGCATGGCCATGCCGTGGACCAAGGGCGGCGAGAAGCAGATCACCCAGATCAAGCGGGCGCAGGACGCTCGCGAGGTCCGCGATCTGTCGCACGCCAAGGAGATCAAGGCGCAGCTCGAGGGCCTTCAGGTCGTCGTGCCGGCTCGTGCAGGCGAGAGCGGCAAGCTCTTCGGCTCGGTGACCAACGCCGATGTGGTGGCGGCCGTCCGCAAGGCCGGTGGCCCGCTGCTCGACAAGCGCACGGTCGACGTCGGCGCCGTCAAGACCATCGGGGCGCACAAGGCCAAGGTCAAGGTGCACCACGATGTCACGGCGTCCGTCGCCTTCACGGTGGTCGCCCAGTAGTTCCCCTGCCGCCTTATTCGCGTTTCTGGCCGCTAACTCACGGAGTTGGCGGCCAGAAACGCAAATAAGGTGCGTTAGCGGCGTGACATCAGGCCGGGTAGTTGGGCAACCAGGCCGGCAGAAGCGCGCTCCAGCATCGCCAGCACGTCGACGAAGTCCTGCATCCCGCCGTACCACGGGTCGGGTACGTCGAGCCGCGGATCGCCATCGGGGATTCCGGCGAGCGCGGGGTCGAAGGACCGCATCATGTGCACGCGGTGGTGCGCCGGCTCGTCGGCCATCTCGATGAGCGTCGCGAAGTTGCGCGAGTCCATGGCGAGCACCAGATCGCCGTAGTTGGGATGGTCAGGGTCATGCCACGCGGCCACGAACTGCCGCCCTCGATGGTCGAGGTCGTAGCCCGCGTCACGCAGGGTGGCTAGGGCGCGCGGGTCGGCGTCCTCGCCGATATGCCAGCCATCGGTACCCGCGGAGTTCACGACGACGCGATCAGCCAAACCCGCATCGTTGACGCGCGCGCGAATGACCGCCTCGGCCATCGGCGAGCGACAGATATTGCCCAGGCACACGGTGGTGATGCGGTAGGTCACGCGCTGACCTCGTTCCAGAAGCGGGTGAACAGGGCATTCGCCTGGGAGCGGTTCTCGTTAGCGCGCGCGGATAGGGCATCGACGTACTGCTGCCACTGCCACTGCGGCAACTGCAGGTCCACGAACATCCGCTCCAGCACCCCCGCATCGACCTCGGCGTGGAACTGCAGGCCCCAGGCGCGCCCGTAGCGAAAGGCGACGGTCGCGTGCTCGGCCTCGGCGAGCAGTTCGGCCTGCGGCGGAAGCGTGAACCGGTCCTGGTGGATGAGCATCCAGGGCGCGCGCATCTCGGTGATGTCGGTGGTCGGCGTATCCCACGCGATGACGGTGCGTTCCTGTCGCACAACCTCACCGCCCAGGGCCTTGGAGAGCAGTTGTCCGCCGAAGCACAGACCGAGCATGGCGCGATCCTGCGCGATGCGATGGCGCACGAGGTCGACCTCGGCCGCGATCGCGGCGGCAGCGTGCGGAGGATCGTCGGGTGCATCCATCGTGCGCGTCATCGTCCACATCGAACCCAGGACGATGAGCAGGTCGGCGTCATCGGCGGCAGTTACGGGCAGAACGTCGTCCCGCGTCAGGCGCGTGACCGTGAAGCCATTGGCTGACAGCCACGGCCCGAGATGACCGAGCTCAGCGCCGATCTTCGGGTTGGCGATCACGGCGGCGGTGGGCACGTGCGAATTCTGCCAGTACCGCGAACGACGTCCTCGACTACACCGGACCCAGATCGAAGCCAGCGAGAGTCTCGGCAAACGTCGGTCGACGGCGCACGACGTTCCACCCACGTCCCGCGCGTTCGACCACGGCGGGCAGCGGATCAGTGAAGTGAGTCCCCATGCTGAGGGAGTAGGCACCGACTCCACCGAAGACCAGGAAGTCCCCCTCGCAAACCTCGGTGTCGTCGGGCATGTCCACCGATAGCCAGTCGCCGTCGACCGCCGTACAACCGCCCACGAGTCGCATTCCGTCGACGTGTCCGTGCTGCGCCGATGCCACGACGCGAACGGGGAAATCAACACGGCGCGTGTTGGGGCTGGTGTGGAAAAGGCTTCCGGCCACATTGATCACGGTCCTGCCCGACTGTTGCTTGATGTCGACAACGCGCGCGACGAACTCCATGCAGTCTGCAACGGCCGCTGCCCCCGTCTCGGTCAGGAGGGTGACGTTGCTTCCCCACGGCACGGTCTCCAGCGCATCACGGATGACGGCGGCGCTGGCCGCGTGGGCGGGACCGTTAGGCACCCCTCTCGCCGCGAGTGCCCCACCGACATCGAGGAGGCGCGGACCGTCGGGGAACACGTCCGATGCGACGGTGATGAGATCACGCATGCGTCCGCGAACGCCCTCGGGCGATCGGTCAGGACGATGCACCGAGAGCCCCTGCAGATCGATGCCCGGCTGACCAGCAAGCGCTGTGACGGCATCGCGCACCTGATCCAGGGTGCGACCCAGTCGCGGTGCGGGGTCGATGTCGGTCGCGGAGTTGATGCGAATGGCCACGTGCAGGACCGAGCCCGGGGCCTCGCGCGCCGTCTGCAACGCCACGTCGATATCTCGGTGGGCGTCGAGGCAGACCAGGACGCCGGCCAGAAGCGCCTCGCGTACCGAGGCAGGATCGCGGGCGATGCCGTTGTAGGTGATCTGGCTCGCGGGTACGCCGATTCGCTGGGCGAGCCACAGGAGCATGGGCGAGTCGACCTCGGCTCCCCAGCCGGCGTCAGCGAAGGTGCGGCAGACGTCCGGAGCAAAGTTGGCCTTGTAGGCGTAGTGGAGGCGCGCATTGGGCAGGATGCCCGTCAGGGAGCCAGCAATGTCGTCGATGTCGCGGCGAAGCGTCGACCGATCGAAGACATAGAAGCAATCTCCGACGTCCGAGGTGATGGCGTCGTAATCATGCCAATTCACCGCCGCCGTCTCCATGTCGCGGAAACTACCACCGACGCTCTGTTTCCCTAGACTGTGCGAATGACGCTCGAGTGGTCGTACTGCGTGCTCGACGGCAGCGGTGCTCTGGTCGAGGAGAGGGACGCGGATCGCGTGCACTCGACGGCGAGCATCGGCAAGCTCTTCCTTCTGTGCGAGGCCGCCGAGCTCATCGCGTCCGGACAACTCGACCCCGATCGTCCGGTCACGCGCGATCTGGCA
>NBNH01000156.1 GCA_004379115.1 Actinomycetales bacterium mxb001 | reverse complement strand
CTCACGGGCCTGAGCAGTGACGGCTGGACTGACGACACCTGCGATGGCCCGGTGAATGCCACAGTGCGCATCAACGGCAAGACGTTCACGGCGGATCCGGCGTACGTCGTGAGCACATCGCCGGACTGGGGACCGAGCGTGGCCGAAGGCATCGTGACGCTCTACGACGCAATCGAAGGCGGGCTCTACACGGCTGGACGCCGCACGAAGGGAACCACCGACTTCAGTCGCGATATCTACCCCATCTTCCGCCGCATGACCGACACGCAGTGGGTCAACGAGGGCTTCTTCAACACCAACGGCTGGGGCTCGCCGGCCGATTGGACGACGCCCGCACTGCGCCGAAAGTTGGCGGATAAATCTGCGGCGAATCGCGCTTGGCGGCGCAAGATCTTCGCGTCGTTCCGCAATCCCGACTTCGGCGCCATGGAGCCCGACCTCGTGCCCGCGCTTTACGGCGACAAGATCGCGATCCCGCCCAACCTGGTCCAGCCGCGGCAGTGGCTGGCGGTGACTCCGCTGCAGTACGCGCACCTGCGTGCCTGGGCCGATGGCAATTTCACCGACGCGGGCGAGTCGGGTGCGCAGACGCTTGCGCAGATCCCCGCCGCGCAGCAGCCAGCCGCGCTCGACAAGGCATCCTTCGGTGCGTGCTTGGGCGGTGCGTTCCACCCCGGTATCGAGTTCACGTGGCTGTCGCGCATCCCGTGGATCTGGACCAACGATATGCGCTTTGCATCCGTGTCGAGCGAGCCCGACTACACCGACTACGGACCGCTGATGACGCAGGCGATCGCCCTGTCGCGCACCGGCCCGCTGTCGAAACTCGGGCCGGGCAGCATCGGCCAGTGGATGGGCCTGCCGTGGCACTCCGACTCGGCGTCCTGTCGCTCCGGATACAGCCTCGCGACGTCGCCGGTGTCACCCACCTTCTGGCCCGCGCGCATCCCCAATCAGGTGCTGGCCGAGGAGGACTACGAGGTCGTCATGGACGCCTCGCGCTCGCTCGCCGATCGCCGCGCTGCGTTTGAGCGCCGTCGCGGATGGGAGCGCTTCGTCGCCGGCCCCACCGGCCAGCAGGCCATCAACGCGATGATCACCGACTGGTACAAGCTCGGTGTCGTTGCCCAGATGCCGGGGCCCAAGGACGGCTTCTTCCCCACCACCATGAAGGTGGAGTCGGGCGTGGGCTTCGCCGCAGAGCCGGCGTTCGACTACGGCGCCTACTTCACGATGCCGCAGTTGCCGCAGTTCCCGATCATGATCGGCTGCTCGGATGACAACAGCATCCGCCTGATCACGGGCAACGGCGACGAGTCGGAGTTCTGGGTCAACAAGCCGCTCGCGCGACCGGAAGGAATGGCCCGCGACTCTGCTGGCAATATCGACGTCGCCTGCATCGACGTCGGCACGATCGCCAAGATCTCCCCGCGCGGTTTCGTGACGTCCTACGCCACGGGCCTGGGCACCGTGGTCGGGCTCTACATGGCCAGGGGCAACGTCCTCTACGCGACGGACTTCTCGGATGACGGTCGCGTCTTCGCCATCACGGCCGAGAACACCGTCAAGACCCTGGTGCCGGCCGGGTCGGGCCTGAAGCGTCCAATCGGCGTCATCATCAACCCGGTGACCAACACGCTCCTGATCACCAGCGCCACCGACGGCACGGTGTGGAGCATCAATCCCCTCGACGGCGCCGTGCTCAGCAAGACGTGGATTACCGGCCTGATCGCACCGCGCCTGATGTGCTTCGACCTTCGGCAGCAACTGTGGGTGGCGAGCGCGGGGCAGACGGCCCCGCCGGTCTATCGCTTCGACGCGACCGGCAAGCGACTGCCGTTGCAGCTCCAGGGCATCGACGTGCACGGGATCATGGCGGTGGCGAATGACTCGCGCAATCGCCTCTACATCACCAATCCCCTGCGCAATCTCGTCGTGCGCATCACGATGTCGGGCGATGTCGGCACGGCGGAGCCCTTCGCCTACGCCGGCCCCAATCCCGGCGGCCTCGTCTTCAACGGCTAGCGATGGCGCATGTCGTCGTCGTGGGTGGCGGCCCCGCCGGCTCCGCCTTCGCCATCACGGCGGCGCGGTGCGGGCACGACGTCGTGCTGTACGACGACGGTCGTCGCCTGCGGTCGTGGCCGGGCGAGTCACTGCCGGCCGGCGGCGGTGAGCTCGCCGCGTCGGTCTTCGGAGCCGCGATCCTCGATGGGCACCGCCGTGCCTATGGCACCGCCGCAGCCTGGGGCTCGTCGGAGTTGGTCACGCACGACTACATGGGTCACTGGGCGGGCAACGGTTGGATCCTCGATCGCGCGCGCTTCGATGAGAAGGCGCGCGCACTTGCCGCTGAATCAGGCGTGACGGTGGTCTCGGAGAGGGTCACGTCGATGCCGGAAGGCGCTGACTGGGTCGTCGATGCGTCAGGACGCGCGGGCGCACTTCTCTCTCGACTGGGCGTATCGCGGGTGGCCTGCGACGACCAGGTTGCCTTGATCGGCATCGTCGCTGATGGCGGAGGTGAGCACGTCACGACGGTGGAGACCGTGCGCGAGGGGTGGTGGTACACCACGCCGCTGGCGGATGGTCGTCGCGTGGTGGCACTCGTCACCGACAGTGACCTTGTCGGAGCCGATCGACTCGCTACCTGGATGGCCTCGCTCGCCGAGACGACGTACATCCGCCCGCTAGCCGGGGATGTCAGCACCGTCGACGTTGGTGCGTATCCATCCGGGACGGCGTACCGCGAACGCATGGTCGGCGACGGCTGGCTCGCCGTGGGGGATGCCGCGGTGTGCTTCGACCCCCTGTCATCGCAGGGACTCGTCACGGGCATTGTCATGGCCGCGCGTGCCGCCACCATGCTGGGGGGCGACCTGGACGCGTGGGAAGCGGACTACCGCGAGGTCCTCGACGAACACCTGGCCGTGCGCGACGAGTACCTGCGAGCTGAGACGAGGTGGCCGGACTCGGCGTTCTGGGCGAGGCGGCTCAACCCACCTGGTTGACGGTCACGATGAGGGACGGGATGGCCGGGCCGTAGGGCGTGGCCGCATCGGGCTCGAACACGAGTTGGGCGGCGGAATCGGCGCTGGCCCAGACCAGCGTGACGTATTGACCGGCAGTGAGTGACACGAAGAAATTCCACGCGGCCACCTGCTTAGCGCCGCTGCCGGTGAGCACGATGGCCGTGTTGGTATCGGGCACCGGCGACCCCTGCTTGGTCAGCCAGATGTAGACGGTGTCGGTGCCACCGTCCGTCTTGGTCAACTGAGCAGAGAAGGCCACGTTGTAGATGCCGGTCTGCGTCACCGTGATTTGCGTGTCGTCGACAATGCTCACCCCGCTACTGATATCGGTCACGCGCAGTTTCATGGGCAGGGCGCTTCCGACGGCAGTGTTGGTCTGCGTGGCCAGGTCGAGGAAGCTGCCGTAGGCACCGAATCCACCGGGCGCACCGCTGGGTCCCGGTGGTCCACTCGGACCGGGAGGTCCGCTGGGTCCGGGATCGCCGGTCAGCCCGGCTGGTCCACTGGGACCGGGAGATCCGCTGGGTCCGGGATCTCCGGTGGGACCGGGTGGCCCGGTGGGTCCAATGTCGCCGGGCGCACCACTGGGTCCCGGTGATCCGCTCGGTCCCGGTGGTCCACTCGGTCCGCTGGGCCCGGCCGCGCCCCGCGGTCCACCGGGCCCGACGGGTCCGGCAACTCCCTCGGGACCCTGCGGACCCGAAGGACCGCGAGCGCCCGGTTCGCCATCGGGGCCCTGGGGACCTTCGATCGCCCACGTGACGAGCTTCTCGCCGTCACGGCACTGTCCGTTGCGGAAGATACGTACGTCACCGTTCTTGCGGTCGACGCACGCGCGGATGTCAGTGCTCGACTGGCGCGGCTGCGGGACGATCTCGGCCGAAGCCACGCCGATCGCGGTAGCGATGAGCAGAGCGGCAGCGCCCACGGCAAGCGGGCGCCACATCACTCACTCGCTCCGGGCACCCCGCCATATTCAGGGACACGCGTGGATCCTGCCGGCGTGCGGTGGTCAGCAAATGTCTAGTCGTCGGTTGCCGTCGCCTCGTCGGCTGGCGGCTCGACGTAGCCGCAGGTGATGCACACGCGCGTGTCACCGTCACGTCGATAGAGGTGGCCCAGTGACGAGCACCCCGGATTGCCCTCCAGTGACACCGACATATCGTCATTGTGACACCCCAGCCACGGGACAGCGGCTAGCGTCACGCTATGCCCAAGTTCCTGCTCGGCTGGCTCCTGAGCCTCGCCGCCAATGCCATCGCTCTCGTCATCTGCTGGCTCCTGCTGCCAGGCTTCAAGCTCTCGTTCCCGATCGGCTTCATCGTGGCCATCGTGCTCTTCGGCATCTTCAGCGCCTTCTTCTCGTGGCTCGTCTTCAAGATGCTGCGGGACAAGGGTTCGTCAGTCGTGGCGCTCACCGGACTGCTCTCGACGTTCCTGGCCCTGCTGCTGACGTCGCTGCTCACGGAGGGGCTCGACATCGATGGCGTCACCACCTGGATCCTGGCCACGCTCATCATCTGGCTCATCTCGGTGCTGATCTGGTTCATTCCCGGCCCCTGGCGTAATCGGCGCCGTGAGAGCGAAGCGAAGAAGAAGGACTAGGTCGTGGCCTACGAGGGCACGTGGGAATCGGTCAGCACCCATCCGCTGCCGCAGTGGTACGACGACGCCAAGCTCGGCGTCTTCCTGCACTGGGGCCTCTACTCCGTGCCGGGGTGGAGTCCGCAGGTCGGCGACATTCAGCAACTCCTGCATGACGAGGGCCCAGCGGGCATGCTCAAGAACAACCCCTATGCCGAGTGGTACCGCAACACGATGCAGATCGAGGGCAGCCCGACCCAGATCCATCACGAGCAGACCTACGGCAAGGACTTCCCCTACGACGGCTTCATCCCGGCCTTCAATGCCGGTGCCAACGCCGCCGACCTCGACGCGATCTCCGATCTGTGCGCGTCGGCGGGCGCGAAGTACGTCGTACTGACGACCAAGCATCACGAGGGGTTCCGGCTGTGGCCGTCGAAGCTTGCCAACCCCCACAAGGGCATCTACAACGCGGAGCGCGACATCGTCGGTGACCTCTCCGCCAGCGTGCGATCGCACGGCATGCGGATGGGGTTGTACTACTCCGGTGGATACGACTGGCCGTTCAACAACGCCGTCATGAAGCACCCGGCTGACGCCATGCTCGCGGTGCCCGTGTCCCAGGAGTACGTCGAGTACGCCACGGGCCAGGTCCGCGAGCTCATCGATGCCTATAGCCCTGATGTGCTGTGGAACGACGTCGCGTGGCCGCCGGGCGGCAACCTCGCCGATCTTTTCGCGTACTACTACAACCACGTGCCCGACGGCGTGATCAACGACCGCTGGATCGAACCCAACGGCCGTCGGAACGTCGTGACCGACACCCTCACCCGGGCGGCCGGCGACCTCATCCAGTTGATGTGGAAGCACATCCCGGAGGAGGACAAGAAGCTGACCTTCCCGGGAGCCCACTGGTATGACTTCAACACCCCCGAATACACCGTCTTCCACGACATCCAGGCCAAGAAGTGGGAGGCGACTCGCGGCGTCGGCCACTCCTTCGGTGCCAACCGCAATGAGCGGCCTCAGGACATCGTGACGACCACCGAGCTTGTGCGTTTGCTCGTCGACGTGGTGTCAAAGAACGGCAACCTGCTCATCGGGATCGGACCCGACGAAAACGGCCGCATCGTCCCTGAGCAGCAGGCGCCGCTTCGCGGACTTGGCGCCTGGATGGCCGACAACGGAAAGGCGATCTACGGATCGCGTCCGTGGACCACCCCCGAAACGACCACATCCGAGGGCACCGACGTGCGCCTGTGGCAGAACGACGGCCAGGTCTACGCCGCACTGCTCGACCTGCCGGGCGCACGGACCTTCACGCTGCGCGGGATCGACGGGCGCTCCGTCGATGATGTGCACATCGTGGGCAGCAGGGCCAAGGTTGGGATCGGCGAGCGCGACGGCCTGGTCGAGGTCTCGCTGCCCGAGCGAGTGCCCGTGGAGCCGGCCTACGTGCTGCGACTCGGGTCGAACGCGCGCTGGAATGGGTAGTCGCGCGGCCGTCGTCGTCTCCGGCGGCGGATCCATCAGTCCCTTCACGACACCGAACGCCGCATGCGTGCGGGGCCTGGCCGCAGGCAGCACCGACACGGCATTGCGCGCCGCGCTCCTCGACTCGGGTGTCGAGACCTACACGGCGCCGGTGACGGTGGGCGCCGGGCAGGCCGATGCCGATCCCGGGTGGAGCGGATTCGCCGAGCCGCCGATCGTCTTACCCGCTGACATGACCGTCGACTCAATCGGTGAGGTAGAGGCGTCAGCGGCCCGTCTGGCCCGATTCCTGCTGCACCTGCATGAGGAGTACGGCGTACGCGATGTCGACATCGTCGGGCACTCCCTGGGCGGAGTCCTCTCCCGATCGGCGCACATGCAACTGCAGGCGGCTGAAGCGCCTGTGCGTGTCATCTCGCTCACGTCGATCGGTACGCCATGGTTGGGCAGTTTCGTGCGTCACTACGACCTTGAGACCATGCCGATGCCCGAGCCTGCCCGTTCCTACGCGTATTCGCTCATGGGAGCCATGCGCCAGGGTGGTCGTCTGGTGGCAACGCCAGGCGCGCCGCCGGTGTGGTCGACAGGCAAGGAGCACGGACTCGATGGCCTGGCCCTCACTCGGATAGCCGGCGCCTACTTCACCGGCGATGACGAGCCCTATCCGCACGACGGGATGGCCAGCCGCTCAAGCACGTGGGCCGTGGACGCCGATCCGGTGGTGCTACCTCCGGCCGACTGCCACGAGGTGCCCGACGTGCACAGCCTCTACTTCACCGAAGTGATGGGCTTGCCTCCAGAACGCAGCATCACGTGGGATCCCGTCGTGCTCGGCCTAGTGGTGTCGGCCGTGCGGTCCGCCTAATCGACGGAACTCACCCTACGCGTCGGGAAGGTGCCCACCTTTGCGATGTCATACCCCGTCGGATAGGTGCGCAGTCGCATGGTGTCGAGTGGTGATAGGCGGTCGCGCCGAGCCGGCATGCGCGCGACGAGCGCCTTGCGCAGCCCCAAGGCGACCTGCACGGCGGCGGCCACGGTCGGCGGTGGATCGGCGTAATTCAACGCACGTCGCAGGTGTGGCTCCAGCAGCGACATGAGGGCGCCGTGGATCACAGGACGAAGTTGGGTGGGAAACCATGACAGCAGGAGCCCGAGGGTGGCATCGGCGACTGCGCGTCCGCCGGAGCTGAACGCGAACCTATCTCGCTCGTAGGTGTCGTAATAGTCAGCGAAGCCCGCATAGTCAGGCGGAATGTCGCGGATGCCCATGAGCTGGCCGAAGCGTTGCCAGTAGCGGACGATCGACACGAGTTCGGCCTCAGTGAGCTTGCGGTAGCCGTAGCGATCGATCCAGCGGCACGGTGTCACGACGAAGGTGCTCAAGACGTAGAGCATCTGATCGTTGGGGATGTCATATGCACCGTGCATCTGATTCAGCCGGCGGATAGCGGTGGCGTCGTCGCTTTCGCCACCGACGTAGAGGCCCGACTCCACGAGCACGATGGCCGTGTCATCGAACCGCTTCTCCGTGTGGTCGATGAATGCGCGGGTCGCCGCGAGCAGTTCACCGATTTCCGGGACGGCGTACGTGCGGAAGAGGGCCAGCTCGGTGGAGCGCTGGATATCCCAGGGGAACTCGTGGCCGAAGACGATGGAGCTGATGTCGGGCCAGTCGGTCTCGGGATCGAGTTGCGCGATCTTGCGCTGCCAGTGGTCGCGCCTGAGGGGGCGTCGCAGGGAGGGAAGCCTCATGATGCACCCACGTTGCTCGCTGCGATGGAGGTGCGCAACTCATGCTTGAGGACCTTGCCCGAGGCGTTGCGGGGGAGTTCATCGACGACGACAACCGTTCGAGGGCACTTGAAGCCAGCGAGGCGCGTGCGCGTGAAGGTGATGACGTCGTCGGGATCAACCGTCTTTCCCTGCGCGGCCGTGACCACGGCCGTCACGCGCTCACCCATCGTCGGATCAGGCATGCCGATGACGGCCACCTCCGCCACGGAGGGATGCTCGGCGACGACAGACTCCACCTCCGGGCTGAACACGTTTTCGCCCCCGGTGATGATGATGTCCTTGAGCCGGTCCACGATGAAGATGAAGCCTTCCTCGTCCATCCGGCCGATGTCGCCCGTGCGCAGCCAACCGCCATCCACGATGACCTGCGCGGTCGCCTCGGGTTGGCCCAGGTAGCCCTGCATCCGCTTGGGTGTGCGAAACCACAGCTCGCCCGTGTCGCCGGGCGACACATCGAGCAGGGTCGTGGGGTCGACGATGCGCACATCCACGTGGTCGACGAGTTGACCGGCGGCAGCGAGCCGCTCCCGATGGTCGCTGTCTCGGTGGGCAGTGTTCGACAATTGCGTGACGCTCCCGCAGAGCTCGGTCATGCCGTAGACCTGCACGATGTCGGTGTCGGGCATCGCGGCGAGTGCTGCTTCGAGAATCGGGCGTGGGCAGGGCGATCCGCCGTATGCCAAGAGGGATAGGGATGCCAGGGCCTGCCTCTCGCGCTGCCCGCTCTCGAGCATGCGGTCGATGACAGCCGGCACCAGGAACGTGCGGGTGCAGCCCTGCTCGATCGCCTGGACGATGGCGTCGGGTGTCGGGTCCGCGAGGATCGTCTGCGGCAGCCCGCTTTCGACGGCGGCGAGTGCCGCCCCGACCCCGCCGATGTGGAAGAGAGGCATGGAGGTGAGGGCGCGATCGCCCGGCTCGGCGTGGGCGGTGAGAGCTGAGACTTCGGCATTGGCGATGAGCGCGCTATGCGAAAACACGACGCCTTTGGCGGCTCCTGTCGTGCCCGATGTGTAGATGACGAGCACCGGGGTGTCGGGACGGACGTCGGCAGCAGGGCTCGTGGGCGTGCCAGATGAGAGCCAGGATTCATAGTCATCGTCCAGGTGCACGACGTGCTCGATCGACGGTGCAGCCATCCGGATGAGTTCCTCACGGTCGACGAAGGCGGCACCGAGGACCACGAGCCGGGGACTGCAGTCACCCAGGACGTAGGTGAGCTCCGCGTCCTTCAACCGCCAGTTCGGTAGCACCGTGATGGCACCGAGAGCGCCAGCAGCCAGGATCATGTCGAGGCTGGCGAGATGGTTGCGGTCGATCACGGCCACCCGATCACCCGCCCCGATGCCACGGGCGACGAGGGCGCCGGTCAGGCGGCGGATTCGCTCGTGCCACTGGGCCCAGCTCAGGCGGTGGTCTCCGAAGGCCACGGCCTCTTCGTCGGGCATGGTGGCGGCCCAGCGAGCAAGTCCGTCGTGCAGCAGAGCCATCGCGCCATCCGCCATCGGCCCATTCAACCCGACGCGAATCGGGCGACGGGGCCGTGCCGGCATGTTCGGTTAACTCACTCCTGGCAGCGGCATCGGCCCAGGCCGCGCTTAGTCTTCGGGCATGACCTCCGTGCGACCCCTCCTCGTGGGCCTGCTGGCCCTGCCCCTCGTCCTCAGCGCCTGCTCGTCGGGTTCGTCCGGCTCGGCCGGCTCCGAGAGCGCGGCCGCGTCGTCGGCCGATGCGGGGGCCGTGGCCTCGGTGTCGCAGTGCGCACCCGGGCCGCCGGCTGCGTCACCGCTGAGCATCACCGACTACCCAAACGACAACGACTATGACGGCTTCGTCGGCGCCATCTACAACGACAGTGACAAGCCCGTGCTCGCATGGCTCGTGACCGGCAACACCGAGGGCACCAAGTGCGAGATCCCGGCGAAGGGCCGCGCCGCCTACGCCGTGTCGCTCCCGTCCGACATCGAGACCTACATCCGCGTGGGCCCACCGGGCGAGCAGCAGCCATACGCCAATCTGTCGATCGAGGACCCCGATATCGGCGAGCCCAGCTGGTACCTCACGACCCCCGTGAATCCCTACAAGTCATGTGGGAGCGTCTTCGAGGGCCAGAACCAGACATTCGGCGAGGGCAGTGAATCTGGTGTCAAGGACAATCTTGGCTACGGCAACGGTCAGGGCAAATACAAGATCAAGCGCTATGACGATGACGACAAGATCGCTCGCCAGTGGACGGGCGTCAACAACTGGAAGGTCGATGACTGGATCCGTGCCGACTTCTGGGTGTTGGAGCAGCCCTACTGCTAGCCGAGCTCGGGAGCGGTTTCGAGTTCCTGCATCGCCGCCGGCTCGAGGGTGACGAGCGCCGCGTCGCAGTTCTCCTTGAGGTGCTCCATCGACCCTGTGCCTGGAATCGGCAGCATCACCGGAGAGCGCTGCAGTAGCCAGGCGAGGGCAACCTGGGCCGGCGTGCAGTCGTGGCTGGCCGCGATGTGCGCGAGCGGGCCGTCGGGCGCGACGAGGGCGCGGTTGCCGAGGGGGAACCACGGGATGAAGCCGATGCCCTCGGCCGTGCAGTGGTCGAGCAGTGCCTCGCTCTGACGCAGTCCGGCGTGGAAGAGGTTCTGCACCGTCACGATGTCGATGACCTTCCGCGCTCGCTCGAGCTCCTCGATCGACACCTCCGACAGGCCGACGTGTCGGATGAGGCCCTCGTCCTGCATCTCCTTGATGACGCCGAACTGCTCGTCCTCGGGCACCTGCGGGTCGATGCGGTGCAGCTGCCACAGGTCGATGCGATCGACGCCGAGTCGGCGCAGCGACATCTGCACGCACTGGCGGAGGTACTCCGGTCGGCCGACGACGGCCCACTGGTCGGGTCCCTGGCGCGTGAGGGCGCCCTTGGTAGCGATGATGACTCCGCCATAGGGATCGGCTGCGTTTCCCGTGTGCAGTGCCTCACGCAGCAGGTCTTCGCTGACGAAGGGACCGTAGGAGTCGGCGGTGTCGATGAAGTCGACGCCCATGTCGACCGCGGCGCGGATCACTCGGATGGCGGTGTCATGGTCAGGCGGATCGCCCCAGATGCCGGCGCCGGTGATGCGCATGGCGCCGAAGCCGAGACGGTAGACGGTGATGGGGTCAGCGCCACCAAAGGTGAACTGGCCGGAGTGATGCACGGGCTTGTCAGTCATGGACGTATTGGATCACCTCCCCTACTCATGCCGCTGGCACCCCTGGCAGACTTCCGCGCATGTCCGAGACCTATGTGCCTGATCCTGATCGCTACGACGGCCGCATGCCCTACCGCCGATGCGGTCGCAGTGGCCTGAGGCTGCCCGCCGTCACCATCGGGTGCTGGCACAACTTCGGCGACGACACCCCGCTGCAGACCCAACGCGACATGCTGCAGACGGCATTCGACATGGGCATCACGCACTTCGACCTGGCCAACAACTACGGCCCGCCCTATGGCTCCGCCGAGATCAATGTCGGGCGAATCCTGCGCGAGGATTTCGCGGGTCTGCGTGACGAGCTCGTCATCTCGAGCAAGGCCGGCTGGGATATGTGGCCCGGTCCTTACGGTGACCTGGGCTCGCGGAAGTACATCCTCGCGTCGCTCGACCAGTCGCTCGAACGGCTCGGCCTCGACTACGTCGACATCTTCTACCACCATCGTCCCGACCCCGAGACGCCGCTGGAGGAGTCGATGGGTGCGCTCGCGACGGCGGTGCACTCGGGCAAGGCGCTCTACGCCGGCATCTCGTCGTACTCGCCTGCGCGCACGGCGGCGGCCGCGCGCATCCTCGCCGACATGGGCGTGCCCCTGCTCATCCACCAGCCGTCGTACTCGATGTTCAACCGCTGGATCGAGGAGGACGGGCTCATCGAGGAGTGCGCCGACCTCGGCGTCGGCATCATCACCTTCAGCCCGCTCGCACAGGGCATGCTGACCGATCGCTATGCCGACGGCGTGCCCGCCGGCTCGCGCGCGGAGCAGGGCAAGTCGCTCGATCCGGCGATGGCGCACGATGACAACCTGGCGCGCGTGCGTGGCCTCGCTGCTATTGCTCGCGAGCGCGGGCAGTCGCTGGCGCAGATGGCCGTGTCGTGGACCCTGCGCGATTCCCGCGTCACCTCGACACTGCTCGGCGCCAGCAGCGCTGCCCAGTTGCGCGAGACAGCCGCTGCCGCCTCACGCACGGACTTCACGCCCGCTGAGATCATTGCCATCGACGAATACGCCGTCGATGCGGACATCGATCTTTGGCGCGCTCAGTCGCGTCACGAATAGCGGCGTAGAGTGGGGGGACCATGCGACCTTTGATGATCTTCGACGGCGACTGCGGATTCTGCACCGCCTCGGTCAACGTGATTCGGCGGTGGATCCGTCCTGACTGCGACATCGAGCCCTGGCAATACACGGATCTCCCGCAGTTCAATCTCACCCCGGAGGAATGCACGCAGGCCGTGCAGTTCGTCGATGCCAACCGGCGCGTGAGCTCGGGAAGCCGAGCGGTCATGGCCATGCTGCGCACGGCACCACTCCCGTGGCCCGTCGTGGGAGCCATCGGCGATCTGCCTGGCATCGCGTGGGTGGCCAATCGCACCTACAAGTGGATCGCCCTCAACCGCGAGAAGCTGCCCGGGTCCACCCCGGCGTGCTCCGTTCCCGCGGCGTGACCTGAACCGCGGGTGTTCAATAGCCCCGTGGCCGTCATCATCGAGTCGTCGTTCGTGGAGCCCATCGGCTTCAC
>NBNH01000155.1 GCA_004379115.1 Actinomycetales bacterium mxb001 | reverse complement strand
CGCATGACGGGCACGTTCTCCGCCCTATCGATGCGCAGCGTGCCGCGCCAGGAGACGCCGTACCCGCCGCTGTCCGAGGTCGTCGCCCAGCAGACCGTCTTCCCCTTCACCAACGAGCGGGCCACCCTCGTCGGCTTCCGCACCGGCACTGACGCCAAGGGAGTCGGGGCACCTGGGCTGCACCTGCATGGTCTGACCACCGATCGAAGTGGTGGCGGACACGTGCTGTCATGCACGGTGGGGTCGGAACTGCGCCTTCAGGCAATGCGTACGCGCGGCACGCAACTCTTCACGAACTAGGCGACGAACTCCCGCTCGAAGGACGCCATCAGGTCATTGACCTGCATGGGGTCCTCCATCTGCGGCACGTGCCCCATGCGGGGGATGACCACGACGCGACCGCGCCGGATTCGGCGAGCGGCCTTCGACGCCACTCCCACGTGAACGAGCCGGTCGTGGGTGCCGAAGAGACCGAGGATGGGCACGTTCACGCGCTCGAGCGCCTGCCACAGCCGAGCACCTCGACCTCGCAGCATCGTGGCGGCCAGCGACTGTGCGGACTCGGTGAACGCCGGCCAGGTGTGCGCGAGCTGGTCGCGCCGCGCGTACTCCGCGACGGCCTCGGCGCGACGTTCGGGCGACACGGCCGCCGGGTCGAAGAAGATCAGCGAGATGAGCTCGTCCATGCGCTCCTCCGGGGAGCGCCGCAGCATGAGCTCGTACATCTTGTCGCGCACGCGGGGGATCCCCGCCAGCACGATGGGCAGGTGCTCCACACGCAGTCGCTGACCCGGCAGTGCCGGACCGATGAGCGTGAGCGAGCGCACGAGATCAGGCCGGCGGGCCGCCACAAGAATGGACGCCGCACCGCCCATGGAGTTGCCGACGAGGTCGACGGGTCCGCACTTCTCAGCCTCAATCAGCGCGACGACCGAGGCCGCGTGCGCATCAAGCGTGTGGCGTGACGCGGGAGCCGAGCGGCCGAACCCGGGCAGGTCGAGCGCGATGCCCGGCGAGGCCGCCATGCGCAGACCCATGAGGTCGGTCCAGTTGAGCGAGGAGCCGCCGAGTCCGTGCACGTAGACCGTGCGCGTCGCGGTGTCATCGAGCACCGGCGTGCGACGAACGAAGGTGCCGTGCGGTTCTTCGCCACCCGGCCACGAGGCAAAGGGCGTGAAGCCGATGGGCTCCACGAACGACGACTCGATGATGACGGCCACGGGGCTATTGAACACCCGCGGTTCAGGTCACGCCGCGGGAACGGAGCACGCCGGGGTGGACCCGGGCAGC
>NBNH01000154.1 GCA_004379115.1 Actinomycetales bacterium mxb001 | reverse complement strand
CGCATGACGGGCACGTTCTCCGCCCTATCGATGCGCAGCGTGCCGCGCCAGGAGACGCCGTACCCGCCGCTGTCCGAGGTCGTCGCCCAGCAGACCGTCTTCCCCTTCACCAACGAGAGGGCCACCCTCGTCGGATTCCGCACCGGCAATGACGCCAAGGGCGTCGGGGCACCGGGTCTGCACCTGCACGGTCTGACCACAGATCGCAGCGGTGGCGGACACGTGCTGTCATGCACGGTGGGCTCGGACCTGCGCCTTCAGGCAATGCGTACGCGCGGCACGCAGCTCTTCACGAACTAGACGACGAACTCCCGCTCGAAGGACGCCATCAGGTCGTTGACCTGCACGGGATCCTCCATCTGCGGCACGTGCCCCATGCGGGGGATGACCACGACGCGACCACGCCGGATTCGGCGAGCGGCCTTGGACGCCACTCCCACGTGAACGAGCCGGTCGTGGGTACCGAAGAGACCGAGGATGGGCACGTTCACGCGCTCGAGCGCCTGCCACAGCCGAGCACCTCGACCACGGAGCATGGTCGAGGCCAGGGACTGTGCGGACTCGGTGAACGCCGGCCAGGTGTGCGCGAGCTGGTCGCGGCGCGCGTACTCGGCGACGGCCTCGGCGCGACGTTCGGGTGATACGGCCGCCGGGTCGAAGAAGATCAGCGAGATGAGCTCGTCCATGCGCTCCTCCGGGGAGCGCCGCAGCATGAGCTCCTGCATCTTGTCGCGCACGCGGGGGATCCCCGCCAGCACGATGGGCAGGTGCTCCACACGCAGTCGCTGACCGGGCAGTGCCGGACCTATGAGCGTGAGCGAGCGCACGAGGTCGGGCCGGCGGGCAGCCACAAGAATGGACGCCGCACCACCCATGGAGTTGCCGACGAGGTCGACGGGTCCGCACTTCTCAGCCTCAATCAGCGCGACGACCGAGGCCGCGTGCGCATCCAGCGTGTGGCGTGACGCGGGAGCCGAGCGGCCGAACCCCGGCAGGTCGAGCGCGATGCCCGGCGAGGCCGCCATGCGCAGACCCATGAGGTCGGTCCAGTTGAGCGAGGAGCCGCCGAGTCCGTGCACGTAGACCGTCCGCGTCGCGGTGTCATCGAGCACCGGGGTGCGACGAACGAAGGTGCCGTGGGGTTCATCGCTGCCCGGCCACGCGGCAAAGGGGGTGAAGCCGATGGGCTCCACGAACGACGACTCGATGATGACGGCCACGGGGCTATTGAACACCCGCGGTTCAGGTCACGCCGCGGGAACGGAGCACGCCGGGGTGGACCCGGGCAGC
>NBNH01000153.1 GCA_004379115.1 Actinomycetales bacterium mxb001 | reverse complement strand
GCCGCGCCCGCCGGTCTTCACCTGGGCCTTCACGACCACGGCGGAGCCGATCTTGCGGGTCGCTTCATGCGCGGCGTCGGGCGTCGCGCACACCTCGCCGGGTGTCACGGGGACGCCGTGCAGATCGAACAGGTTCTTGGCCTGGTATTCGTACAGATCCACCGAGCATCCTTCGCTAGTGAATGGGCTCTGGGGAGCCTACTGAGGCAGTTCCGCGGGGCAGGGCGAGGGTCAGCCGGTCACCGAGGCACGGACATGGGCACGCACCCAGTCGACGATCTCCTGCATGGGGGTGCCCGGACCGAAGATCTGGGCCACGCCCATCTGGGTCAGGGCGGGAATGTCGGCCGCCGGGATGATGCCTCCACCGAAGACGACGATGTCCGTGGCATCGCGCGCGCGGAGTTCGCCCATGAGCTCCTCGAACAGGACCAGGTGGGCGCCGGAAAGAACGGACACGCCGATCGCGTCGGCGTCCTCCTGCAGGGCCGCTTCGACGATCTGCCGCGGCGTTTGATGCAGGCCGGTGTAGATGACTTCGATACCGGCGTCGCGCAGGGCCCGGGCGACCACCTTGGCGCCGCGGTCGTGCCCGTCGAGACCAGGCTTGGCAACGACGACGCGCAGGGGGGCGGCCATGGGGCTCCCTTCACTCGGACGACCCCAGGGTACGAGGAGCACGTCCCGGGCAACATTCCGACTGTCGCCGGGACAATTCGGACGGGTGAGGTTTAGCCTCGAGGCGTGTCACCAGACACCCTCGGGAGGGCGCGCGAGCAGGTCGTTCGCGCCGGACGCACCTTGCTATCGCCAGCGACGGTGCGCGGCGTTGCGATCGAAGCCGCCTGGGTGGCCACGCACCTGGCGATGTACCCCCTGGGCCTTCTCGAGGAGCAGGCCCGCCTGCAGAGCGAGCACCACTCCATCGAGGGACTGCCTCCGGCACAGCGCGGCCTGCTCGTGGGCGACGTCGTTGCCGCGGGCACCCCGATCGTGCTCATCCACGGCATTTTCGACAACCGTTCGATCTTCGCGCCGATGCGCCGTGGATTGCGCAAGCGCGGTTTCGGGTCGACGTACGCGCTCAACTACAACGCGGTGACCGACGACGTACGCGGAGTGGCCATGCGACTGGGCGACCTCGTGCAGGAGGTCTGCGACGAGACGGGCCACGACCGCGTGCACGTCGTCGGCCATTCCCTGGGTGGGCTGATCGGCCGCTACCTCGCCCAGCGACTCGGGGGCGACGACTACATCCACACGCTGGTGACTCTGGGGACCCCTCACCAGGGCACGTTGCCCGCGCGCCTCGTGCCGCTCGAAGTGGCGCGGCAGATGCGGTCGGGTGGCGATCTCATCACCGAACTCGCCGAGCCCGCGCCGACCTGCCGCACGCGCTTCATCGCGTTCTGGTCGGACATCGACCAACTCGTCATCCCCCAGCCGCACGGCCGCATCGAGCACCCCGACCTCGACGCGCGCAATGTGCTCGTCCACGGGGTGGGGCACCTGTCGCTGCCCGTGGATGGGCGGGTGATCCGCGAGATCGGAACGACCCTGGCCACCCTCGACGACAGCGTCGACTGAGCCACGGAAATCGGACTTAAAGCCCATAGCTTTACTTTGACCACTCGTGCCCCGGGCGAATTGGTCCGGGATGCCCCGTTCCTGATAGGCACGTCCCGTGCGTCGCTTCGCGCTGCCCCTCCTGGCTGTCGCCGCCCTGGTCCTGGCCCAGGGCGCGATCGTGCTGTCCTGGGGCGGGTCCTCCCTGGCGAGCGCGCCCGCCGACCAACCGCGCGGTCAGACCGGAGCCGGCGGCGCGGGCGCACCCCTGACCGAAACCTTGGTCGACGCCAGCGACCCGGCCCTCGACGGATCTGCCGGTACGGCGCTCATCGCCTCGATCGCGGCTGTTCGAGCCCTGGCCGACGCGCCGACGGCGACCTCGACGGCGTCGACGCCAACCACGGCAGAGCCCGAACCGAACCTGCCCGACTACAGCTACCCGGTGACCTGGGGCACGCCGATCAGCGGCGGGTTCGGCGCCCCCGGCCCGGAATGGCCGGGTGGGCATGCGGGCCTCGACTTCAACGGCGAGACCGGTGATCCGATCTACGCCGCCACCGACGGACGCGTGACCTACGCCGAGTTCAACTACGGCGGCTACGGCAACCTCATCATGATCATGCGCAAGGACGGCACACAAACCCGCTACGCCCACCTGTCGAAGATCCTCGTCGACGTGGGAGATCGCGTCGACGCCGGTGATCTGATCGGTCGGATGGGCAACACCGGACAGTCGTCGGGGTCTCACCTGCACTTCGAGGTACGCGTCGGCCCGGTGCCCACCCCCGTCGATCCGGTCAGCCTCTGGACGGGTTCGAAGCCGGGCATCCCCGGCAAGCCGCCCAAGTGGGCGTGCCAGAAGTACGGCTGCTGAGTCAGAGTTTTTCGACCGGCGCGTAGCGCAGGAGCAGTCGCTTCTTGCCCGCCGTGCCGAAGTCGATCGTCGCCTCGGCCTTCTCGCCGACCCCGGCTGTCTCCACCACCGATCCCATGCCGAAGGTCTTGTGCACGACGCGATCGCCGACGGACAGGGCGACCACCGGCCGGGTGCCGCCGGTGGCCTGGGGACGCGGCGACACCACCGCTCCCGAGCGCGTCGCGGGCGATGAGGATGCGCCGGACCACGACGTGGTCACCGGCTCCTCGCGTCGGTAGTCGAGCAACTCGGGAGGAATCTCATCGAGGAAGCGTGATGCGGGGTTGTAGGAGGGGGCACCCCACGCCGACCGCACGACGGAACGCGTGAGGTAGAGGCGCTGGCGTGCGCGGGTGATGCCGACGTAGGCGAGTCGGCGCTCTTCCTCCAATTCGCTCTCCGAGCCGAGGGAGCGGATGTGCGGGAAGACGCCGTCTTCCATGCCGGTGAGGAACACGACGGGGAATTCCAGGCCCTTGGCGGTGTGCAGGGTCATGAGCGTGACGACGCCGTCGTCGTCATCAGGGATCTCGTCGGCGTCTGCGACGAGGGACACGCGCTCCAGGAATCCCCCGAGCGTGGCCTCGTCGTCATCACGTTCGAACTCGACGGCAACGGACTCGAGTTCGGCCAGGTTTTCGAGGCGGG
>NBNH01000152.1 GCA_004379115.1 Actinomycetales bacterium mxb001 | reverse complement strand
CTGTCGGAGAGCCTGTGGGGCACCGTCTACACCGCGTCCTATGCCCCGCAGCAGGGCACGCTCACCCTGCTCTGGCCCGGCGATCACTGGATGCTCAGCGTCTACGGCGATGTCGAGGGGTCTCATCCACGCGAGGTCACCGCGCTCGTACCCGATGCGGTCGAGGTCGAAGTCACCGTGACCCCACCCGAGCGCATGCTGTTCCTCGTCTAGGCCCACGCTTGCGGGTCGGATCCGCGGCCATGGTCGGTGAATTGCCCGAAGAACTGCAACGGGCTGTCGACATCTCCCTACAGTGGCCCCGTGCTGAGCGGACTGTCGGACATCTATCGCTTCTTCCGCGAGAACCCCACGCCCGTCTACTTCGTCTCGCCCACCGCCTACAACCTCCTCGGGCTCGATGACTGGGTGAGTTCGTTCCGCTACGTCTGCTACTTCGACTCCTTCGACGGGGAGCACGACCACGTCTTCGTCCCGACTCATCCAGGACCCCGGGAGTTCGAGACGTTCGAGTCCGTCAACTCCTATCTGCTGGGGCACAAGGAGGTCATCGACTACATCGGAGCCCGGGGACCCGGCTATGTGCTCTTCGTGATGTTCGACGAGGAGACCGAGCGCCGCGCCCACGAACTCGGGCTCACGATCGCGCTGCCACCGCGCGAGTTGCGTGAGCGCATCGACTCCAAGATCGAGACCACTCGACTAGGCAACGAGGCCGGCGTGCCCAGCGCACCGAACATCCTCACCACGTGCACGTCGTACGACGACCTGCTCGCGCAGGCGGCCGCGGCGGGCCTTGGTACTCGATTGGTCGTGCAGCTTCCCTACGGAGACTCCGGCCGAACCACGTTCTTCATCAACGAGCAGGGCGACTGGGACGAGCACGCCGACGATCTCGTGGGCGAGCAGCTCAAGGTGATGCGCAACATCCGGCATATCCCGGGCACTCTCGAGGCGTGCGCCACGCGCCACGGCACGCTTGTCGGGCCGGTACAGGTCGACATCACCGGGTTCGAGGAATTGACGCCCTACC
>NBNH01000151.1 GCA_004379115.1 Actinomycetales bacterium mxb001 | reverse complement strand
GCTCCAGCAAGGGCAGCCTTGAGGTGGGGACCCGACAAGGACAGATCGATCTCGTAGCCGACAGAGACCTGCGGTAGTGGATATCGAAGTCGATGCACGGCTGTGGGTCCCACGATCCACTGAGAGAAGCCCACCGCTATTCGTGGAAGAGGACGATCCAGCCGGAGATCGACCTCTCACTGCAGCTGCTGGTCTCGATGGCAGACAACTTGGAGAAGGCTCTGGGCCTGGGCAACCAGTACTAGCTCGTGGGTGGACGACGGCGCCGGGGTTACGGCGCCGTCGTCTCCTCGTAGCCCTTCTTCATCTTCTGCGCGATCAGTTTGTCCGCTTCGACTTGAGCGGCACCCGCGTCGGCGTAATCCTTGCGCGTGGTCTGACCGGTGGCACCAATCTTGCCAAAGCGGACAACTACTGCCGATCCGTCGACAATCACTTCCCAGAACTTGGCTGAGGCACTAGTACCGCGCTCGGCGTCCGCACCCTTGAACTCAAAGTAGCGCTTGGACATCCGTTTCCCCCTCATCTGATTGGACCTTTGGCAACTGCGAAGGCGGCGCCTACTTGACCGTGCTGAGGCGCTTCACCAAGGTCGACACTGCTTCCGATGGACCCGTGTATGGCACGACCTGAACAACACCCAGCCAATACTTCCACTCGGCTGGAAGGCTCGACATGAAGTCCGAATTGGAAGAAACAATGAGTGGCAGCACGGACTTGCCCTGGTCAAGTGCAAGATTCATCTCTCGCTGGACGTGCTGCGAGGCAACTGATGCTGGGGACAGCAGCACCACGAGATGGCTTGAGTCCACGATCGCGTTGTAGATCTGCGCCGCATAGTTTTCGCCGACCTGGATGTCGCGAGTAGCCAGCCAGGTAGCCATGCCGCATCGATCAAGCTCGGAGACGATGTCGGTCGCTGCGACCGAATCTTCGCTGGCATGGCTGACAAAGAGCTTCAGTGCCTCGGGCAGAACGGCCGACTCCTGTGGGGGTGTCGAAGCCGCTGAAGTGGTGGGAGCAGATGTGGCCGACGCTGACGCCGCGGGCCCCCGCGACTCCCCGAGCCGAATGGGCCTGATCATTCCGTCTGGCTGTGGCAGCCGGCCGGTGACGCCGCTTTCTGCCGCAACGTTGAGAGTCTGTTCGAGATACTCCCTCACCTGGTGTTCGGCAAGCGCGCCCTGGAAAAGGGGGACTGGCTGCCCCGCAATAATCGCGTACACCGTGGGAATGCTCTGGACCTGAAAGGCCTGGGCGATGCGCTGCTCGGCATCAACATCAATGCGGGCCAGCAAGAAACGGCCATCAAATTCGCCCGCCAGTTTCTCAAGGATGGGCGTGAGTTGCTGGCAAGGCCCGCACCATGATGCCCACATATCCACGACGACGGGCACAGAATTGCTCTGAGCCAGCACACTGGTCGGGAAGTCAGCTTCCCGAACGTCCACGACGTAGGGCAGTGCCGATCGGCTCACCTCAAGACCCCCGTCCCCCGTGTTGCATCTTGAATGTAGTCCACGCCTAGGCTCGGGTACTGGAAATCTCAGCCAGTCGGGCATAGGCCCGATCTAGGATGTTGCCCCTTACGGGGGACGGGGGATATGTGGCTGCCACGATCAATGTGAGCCTGAGCGGCAGCGAGGCCGTCTTTGCCTTCTCGCCAGTCGACAGGGCAGCGCTCTACGGCAAGCGGCGTCGACTCGCCCTTGATGAGACGGGCACACCTTGTTCGAGGGCATCCCTCCTAGATGACGGAAGCCTGCTGCTCAGGACTGGCATGACGGCTCAGGGGTACTTCTTGCCCGACGGAGTCTGGGTAGCGCAGGGAGAACTCGAGGCGATCCTTGCTGATGGAATGCCCGCTACGCAGGTGGCCAGCACGCTTGGTGAATCTCAGGAGCTGACGGAGATTTCTCCCGACGAGCTCCTAGACCTCCATGTGCACAACGTTTACCTGCTTCAGCCAGAGTCGTTGCCCGATGTGGTCAGCGAGGCGCTGCAGTCAGGGCGCCTCTTTCGCTTCGCGTTCAACTTCCGGGCTGACTACAGCTGCGAGACCGGGGTGCTCCTGGCCAACGACGAGGGAATCTGGGCGCTCATCGGCTATCCACTCGCGCCTGAGTGGCAAGAGCTCACCAGCATTACGGCGGTAGCTGCAGCCTCAGACGAGGACGGCGCTGACGACGATCTCGACTTCGAGATGTTCTAGGGGGATTCATGGGCTTGCAGCGCATTCACATCGCCAACGCGACCGGGCGCGACGCCACCGTGTTCGCCGTAACGGTGAGCCCGAAGCCAGTCCATCGGCCGGCCAAGGGCGGAAAGCCAGTCAGCTTCCGGCGCTACGTTGCTGCTGGAGAGGGGTTAACGGACGCGGACCTGCAGTCACGCTTCGAGGGAGCCTATGACAAGCAACTGATCGACGGTGATCCCGAAGTGGACTTCGAAGTCACCGGCCGCTTCATTGATGCGACCCAGTCGGTGCTCGTCGGGAGTTCGGGTGATCCGCTCTACTGCGCCCCCGAGGTCGTGGAAGTGGTCCTCGCTCCCGATGGCACAGAGACCGACCGACGGGTTCCTGTCGATGCTCCGGCGAACATCAACGATGCCGTCCCCGTGACGTGGACTGGGCGCATGATGCCGAAGTCTGAGATGGTCAGACGATTCGCCATACGCCGTACCGTCCAACTCCGCCACGTCGATGGCGTCACCTTTGACTTCAAC
>NBNH01000150.1 GCA_004379115.1 Actinomycetales bacterium mxb001 | reverse complement strand
ATATTATTAGAGCGCAGAGCGGATTCGAATTCTTTTACAATTTCAGTAAAACTATCTCCGTCTTTAAAGGAGCTAGCAGAAGTGCTAGTAGAAGAACCAACACTGATTGATGTTTTAGCAAAAGGAACAGAAAAAGATCCACCCTCAGCTAAAGGTAAAGAAGAAATATTATTAGATTGAGCTCCGAATAGGAGTTCTATACCAAAGCTTTTGGTATTTAGTGGATAAGCCTTATTATCAAATTCTGTTTCAAACAGAGGTTTGGCAAAGTAACCAAAAGAAATGTAGCGGCCGGCTGACATTTCAGTTAATAAGAAAGTATTATCTAAAGGGACATTATACGTGCCTGTGTTATAATCCTGTCTTAATGTAAAATAATCATTTCCTAAGTTACCTGATTGACTATCAAACGAATAACCAACTACATATTGAGCTATCTTAGGAGCCCTTATTTGAAATGATTGATCAGCAGTATTGGGTTCATAATAAATATAAACCGCTTTACCTTCAACTCCAGATACAGTTCCTGCTACAGTTATATTTAGTTTATGCTCCTCTGTATGAGCAGCAACCTGTGTTATAGAGTACTTAACGCCATTTATAACTATATAGTAGTTATCCTTAGTAGAAGATTGAAGACGTTTAGCGTCAGTACCATTAGTCAGCAGAGCAGAAAATAAACCAGTAACAGTCAAAGTACTAGAATTGTTAGAGCTAGTAACAGTATCTACAATTGGAAGAAAACTGACAGAACTGCCACCTTGTATAGAGGGAATACTTCCAGTTAAACTAAACTCAAAAGAAGTACCATCAATATTTTCTAAATTAGTTGCTTCACTGATACTCTCGTCAATAAGATCATCAAAGCTAAAAGGTAAGTCTTGGCCTGTAGAGTTTTCAGTAGCTACAGAGGTATTGATTGGGTATACTCCAGTAGTTATAGCCACAGGAGCCGAAGATTGGGTATACTCCTTGCCATCAATTAAGAGTACCATCTGTTTGAGAGCTTTAAAAGTAGAAGTTTCAACAGAGGGGGTACCGGTAGAGACCTGAGAGCTATAATTACCTAATATAGTTCTAATTTTACCTACTCTAAGTTTACTAGAGGAAGTAGTAGTATTTTCTACACCTTGTGCTAAACCCCAAACAACATGGCTGTGTTTTTTATCAGACCGTAACAAGATAGCATCATAGTCTAAAGAGTAATTTTCTATAATACTAGAAGCAATAATTAAGTCATCAGATGGAGTTTCAGCGACTAGAGTTAGAGAGTATCCAGGGCGGATATACTCTTTTAAGGTAGTGTAGTTTAAGGCATCTTTTTTTATTAACCCGACAATATAACCTGGGGAGGGGGAGTGTACAGTATCCACCTCAATGGTTAAGCTATTCAAGTTAGATTCAGAGTGAAGGATATTAGAGGAGCTGCGTCCTTCAACTGCTTTAGTAACAAAGAAATTAAAGCGAGCTATACCCTGAAAACTAGACAAATTAACCTGGCCACGTCGAGTATCTACAGTTGTGTAAATAGAGTTAGTAACAATAGGTTTGCCTATATAGTTAAAGTCCAGTTTAAAGCCTGTAGTTCTTTGACTAGAAGGTTCGAGGGAGTTACCTACTTTAACAAAACCTACTTGTGGGCTTAACTGAGAGCTTTCAGAAGAGAATGTAATTTTAGAGGAAGCGGGATTAGAGCTAGCAGAAGCTCTAACAACAACAAAGCGGCTTAATCCATTAGCCATAGCTTGTTGCACAAATAAAGAACCGGTGCTAGAATCAACGCCATAAGTACTAGCAAAGGTTTTTATATCTTCTACTTCAATAGGGATTTCTGGTCCTCTACTAAAAGTACCTACAACCCCAACTAAGTCTCGCCATTGCTTAGTTACAGGAGAGGGTCCTACCAAACTATCTATAAATTTAATACTAGGTGCAGGCATATAAGTTTAAATTAGTATAAGAATAAGTAATTTTATATAAGAA
>NBNH01000149.1 GCA_004379115.1 Actinomycetales bacterium mxb001 | reverse complement strand
CCGGGCAGGCTCTTGTCGCAGCCGGCGAACGTGACCATGCCGTCGAGCCGCTCGGCCTGCATCACCGCCTCGACGGAGTCGGCGATGATCTCGCGACTGACCAAGGAGAAGTGCATCCCCTCGTGACCCATGGCTATGCCGTCGGAGACCGAGATGGTGCCGAACTGCATCGGGAAGCCGCCGGCCGAGTGGACACCCTCCTTGGCCGCCTTCGCCAGGCGCTCCAGCGACAGATTGCACGGCGTGATCTCGTTCCATGAGGACGCGATGCCGATCTGGGGCTTGGCGAAGTCGTCGTCCCCCATGCCGACGGCGCGGAGCATGCCGCGCTGGGGGGCACGCTCCATGCCGTCCGTGACGTCGCGGCTGCGGGGCTTGATGTCGGGTGTCTGGGCCATATGGCCAGCCTAGGACACGATGACGTTGCTCAGCGGGGCCCCCGACTGCCACCGTCGAACCTGGTCCGTCACCAGCCGCCCGATGCGCGGGAGGAAGGCCGTGGTGTTGCCGCCGACGTGGGGGGTGATGAAGACGCCCGGCGCCCGCCACAGCGGATGTTCAACGGGCAGCGGCTCGGGATCCGTGACATCGAGGGCAAACCGCAGTCGCCCCGCCTCAGCGAGGATGGCGTGGGTGTCGGCGATACCGCCCCGCGCGACGTTAACGAGCAGCGCGCCGTCGTGCATCCGCGACAGGAACCGAGCATCGACCATGCCACGCGAGGAATCGTCGAGCGGCAGGGCGAGCACCACCACGTCGGCCTCGGGCAGCAGGTCGTCGAGATCAGCCCGTGCACGAACGCCCTCGCGCGCCGTGCGGCCTACCAGGATGACGTCGCACTCGAAGCCCTCGAGACGTCGGGCCAGGGCCTGCCCGATCCCTCCCGCTCCCACGACGAGCACCCGCTTGTCCGCCAGCGCGTCGAACCGATCGTGGAGGAACTCCCCGCGCGGCATCCCTCGCGCCATGTCGTCGAGGCGACGCAGGCTCGTCAACATGAGGCCGACGGCGAGCTCGGCCGTGCTGGCGTCATGGACGCCCGCGGCATTGCACAGGGTCACTCCCGGCGGCAGGTGCGCGAGCGCGTGCTCGTAGCCGGCGGTGGGCAGCTGGCACACCTCCAAGTCCGCGAGGTCACGCATAACCTCGAAGGCCCACTCCCCCGCCATGTAGGACGGCAGGTAGAAGCGCGCCTGACGGATGGGTGCGACGTCGCCGCCGTCCCAGATGGTGAGATCGGCCACATCGATGAAGGGCGCCATCTCAGCGGGCACGACGATCACGCGCTACTCGCTGATGCCGAGGCGCTCCAGCAGCAGCGCACGCACCTTGGCCGCGTCGGCCTGGCCCCGGGTGGACTTCATCACCGCGCCGACGATTGCACCCGCGGCCTGGACCTTGCCACCGCGGATCTTCTCGGCGACATCTGGCTGGGCGGCGAGCGCCTCGTCGATGGCGGCGAGCAGTGCCCCATCGTCGGAGACCACGGCCAGTCCGCGCGACGCGACGACCTCATCGGGGGTGCCCTCACCCGCGAGGACTCCCTCGAAGACCTGGCGCGCGAGCTTGTCGTTGATGGATCCGGACGCGATGAGCTCCTCGATGCGCAGGATGTCGGCGTGGGTGACCGACAGCGCCGTCACCTCGACACCCTGCTCATTGGCCACGCGCGTGAGCTCACCGGCCCACCACTTGCGGGCGGCCTCGGGGCTGACGCCGGCCGCGATCGACTCCTCGACCACGTCGAGGACCCCCGCGTTGATCAGTGCCTGCATGTCGAAGTCGCTGATGCCCCACGCCTGCGCAAGCCGGGCGCGGCGTGCACTCGGCTGCTCGGGGAGGGTCGCCCGCAGTTCGTCGACCCACTCGCGCGATGGCGCGATCGGCACCAGGTCAGGCTCGGGGAAGTAGCGGTAGTCCTCCGCGTGCTCCTTCGAGCGGCCCGGGGTCGTGACGCCGGTGTCCTCGTGGAAGTGACGGGTCTCCTGCACGACGCGGCCGCCTGAGAGCAGCACGCCCGCCTGGCGCTCGATCTCCGACCGCACGGCGCGCTCGACCGAGCGCAGGGAGTTGACATTCTTCGTCTCCGAGCGCGTCCCCCAGGGCTCACCCGCGTGATGCAAGGAGACGTTGGCATCGCAGCGCAGAGAGCCCTCCTCCATCTTGACGTCGCTGACGCCGAGGGCGCGCATGATGTCGCGTAGCTCGGTGACGTAGGCGCGAGCCACGATCGGGGCGAGGGCACCGGTGCCGACCACGGGCTTGGTGACGATCTCGACCAGCGGGATGCCGGCACGGTTGTAGTCGACGAGCGAGTAGTCCGCCCCGTGGATGCGACCGGTCGCACCACCGGCATGGGTGAGCTTGCCGGTGTCCTCTTCCATGTGCACGCGCTCGATCTCGACGCGGAAGACCTGCGGGCCATCGTCGGTCGCGACGGTGACGTCGAGGTAGCCGTTGATGCAGATCGGCTCGTCGTACTGGCTGACCTGGTAGTCCTTCGGCATATCGGGGTAGAAGTAGTTCTTGCGGGCCATGCGGCACCACTCGACGATGTCGCAGTTGAGCGCCAGTCCGATGCGGATGATCGACTCGATGGCCTTGGCATTGGCCACGGGCAGCGAGCCCGGCAGGCCCAGGCACACGGGGCACACCTGGGTATTGGGCTCGGCGCCGAAGTCGGTGGGGCAGCCGCAGAACATCTTGGTGCGCGTGCCGAGCTCGACGTGCACCTCGAGGCCGATGACCGGGTCGAACTGCGCGATCGCGTCGTCGAAGGGAACGGGTGTCGTCATAGCGCCGGCACCTCCTCGATGAGCAGGTGGCCCCAGCGGTCGCGTAGTGCAGCCTCGAGCGCACCGCCCACGAGGTAGAGCCGATCGTCCGCCTGCGGGGGCGCCATGATCTGCAGGCCCACGGGCAGCCCGTCTTCGGGCGCGAGCCCCACCGGGAGCGACATCGCACAGTTGCCCGCGAGGTTGACCGGGATGGTGGCGATGTCATTGAGGTACATCGCCAGCGGATCGTCGACCTTCTCGCCGATCCGGAACGCTGTCGTCGGGGCGGTCGGCGACACGAGCACGTCAACGTCGGCGAAGGCCTGGGCGAAGTCGCGCTGAATGAGGGTGCGGACCTTCTGCGCCTGCCCGTAGTAGGCGTCGTAGTAGCCGCTGGACAGCGCGTAGGTGCCGAGCATGATGCGGCGCTTGACCTCGGCACCGAAGCCCGCCTCGCGGGTGAGCGACATGACCTCCTCGACCGAGCGGTCAGCATCGTCGCCGACGCGCAGGCCGTAGCGCATGCCGTCGAAGCGAGCGAGGTTGGAGGAGCATTCACTCGGCAGGATCAGGTAGTAGGCGCCGAGGGCGTAGTCGAAGTGCGGGCACGAGACCTCGACGACTTCGGCACCGAGGTCCTCGAGGATGGCGACCGCCTCGCGGAAGCGCTGCTCCACCCCGGCCTGGTAGCCCTCCCCCGACAATTCCTTGACGAGGCCGATGCGCATGCCACGGACGTCAGCGCGTTCGGCTGCCGCCACGACATCGGGCATCGGCGCCGCAATCGATGTCGAATCGCGCGGATCGTGACCGCCGATGACGGACTGCAGTAGTGCGGCGTCCATGACGGTACGCGTGCACGGTCCTGCCTGATCGAGGCTCGACGCCAGCGCGACGAGGCCGAATCGCGAGACGCCGCCGTAGGTGGGCTTGACCCCGACGGTGCCGGTGACAGCGGCCGGCTGACGAATGGAGCCGCCCGTGTCGGTGCCGATGGCCAGGGGCGCCTCGAAGGACGCGATGGCCGCAGCGGAGCCACCCCCGGAGCCGCCGGGGATGCGCTCGAGATCCCAGGGATTGTGCGTCGGCCCGTAGGCGGAGTGCTCGGTGGAGGATCCCATCGCGAATTCGTCCATGTTGGTCTTGCCGAGGATCACGATGCCGGCGCCGCGCAGGCGCTCGACGACGGTCGCGTCGTAGGGCGGGCGCCAGCCCTCGAGAATGCGCGACCCACAGGTCGTGGGGATGCCCTTCATGGCGAGGACGTCCTTGAGTGCCAGCGGCACGCCGGCCAGCGCACTGCGACGCGTGCCGGCCGCGATTTCGGCATCGACCGCGTCGGCGGCGGCGAGAGCACCTTCAGTATCGACATAGAGGAAGGCGTGGACGCGGTCGTCGACCTGCGAGATGCGGTCGAGGTGCGCCTGCGTCACCTCACGG
>NBNH01000017.1 GCA_004379115.1 Actinomycetales bacterium mxb001 | reverse complement strand
CAACCTCAATCTCATGGCTGACGGCACGTTCAAGGTGTGGTTCGCCCAGGGCGCCAGTGCCGAAGTGGCAACCGTGGCCTAGGGCGTCCTCACGGAGGATGCGCCCGAACCGACCCCGGTGCTGGTGCCTCCGACCAAGCCGACGGTGGCGCTCACCAAGTCCCGGGCGACGATCTCGTGGCAGTTCCCCGTCGGAGCGACGACACCGAGTGCGTTCGTCATCGAGCGCAAGAGTGGGAACGCCTGGGTGACGGTCGGCGAGGTGGCCGCCGACAAGCGCACCTTCGCCACGACGGTTCGGGCACTCGGTGGCTCCGCCGGCAAGAGCGTGACCGTGCGCGTGGTGGCCACGCTGGGAGACCAGCGTGCCGAGTCGCCGTCGACGACGGCGCGCGTTCCTCGGCGCTAGTTCGCGCCCTCGAGTTCGGCTTTCAGGGCGTCGAGGGTGGCCCGCATCGTCTGTCGGTTACGGGTCGCGGCGTCGTAGCCGCGCCCGACCGGGATCCCGGCGGGCTTGGCCAGGGCACCGAGCACGCCGTCACGGCGATCGGTCCAGCGCTGCGTGACGAAGGTCCGGCCATCGGGCAGTTCCTCGAGTTCGAAGGCCCATCGGGCGATCGGAAGGGGACCGACGTTGACGTCGAACGCGAATCGACGTTCGGTCTGGGCGACCACGACTCGACACTGCGTGCGCCAGGACAGTCGGGCCTTGTTGAGCCCGGTGAATCGATCGCCCACCGCCCAGGCGCCATCACCCGAGGTGCGCTGAGCTCCGGTGGCCTCCGGGCTCCAGCGTCCGTAGCCGCAGGGATCGCTCACCGCGGCCCACACGGCGCTCGGCGGTGCCGCGATGGTGACGACCTCGACGACCTCGTGCGGGCTCACGTCAGTCCTTGACGAAGATGTGGATGAGGTCGAGGTGCTCGCGGATGGGCTCCTCGGTCAGGTGGGGGGCCACCCGCTCGCGGAACCGCACGAAGATGCTGTCGTCGACGACCTCGAGTGCCTCACCGTCGGATTCGAAGATGCCGATGCCACGGATGACGCCGCCCTCGCGGTCGCCGGTGACGAGGATGAGGTCCTCCGACGGGTTGATGACACCGAACTCGTCGGCGAAGGTGACATAGGCGTCGAGAACCTCATCGAACGCCTCGGGCTTGACGAACATCGTGTATTCGATGACGGTGCTCATGGAACCTCCCGGGTAGGGGCCACACCCTAGGACCCGGAGGGGTCGCCTCGCCTGCCCACCCACCACACGTAGTCCTGGGTGCTGCCATCGGGCTTGGTGTGCACGTCGTCACGCGTCGCGATCCGCTGGAAGGTGGGCGCCAGGAGAGTGTCGAGGGCGGCCGCGTCGTAGCGCTGCACAGGGAGGCCGGAGCACATCTGCGGGCCGGTCGGGCCGAACACGCCGATGATGGCGATCGATCCCGGATGGGTGGCCGAGCGCAGGACGTCGGCGTAGCGGCTCTGCTCACCGTCGTCGAGCAGGAAGTGCAGGACAGCCCGGTCGTGCCAGACGTCGAAGCGGCGCGGGGGCGTCCAGGTGAGTAGGTCGTGAACGATCCAGGTCACGCGCTCGCTCGGAGATCCGAGCCGGGCACGCGCGATGTCGAGCCCGATGGGGGAGTGATCGAGCACGGTGACGTCATCGAATTCGGCTCGCAGCAGGTCGTCGACGAAGACCGAGGCGCCACCGCCGATGTCGATGATCGAGGCGGATGTGGAAACACCTGCCTGGCCGAGCAACTCCATCGAGACGCGAGCCTGCGACTGATACCAGCCACGTGTGGTGTCGCCCTGTGCGTAAGCCGCGTCCCAGTGCTGCGGCGTCGATGCCATGAGCCTCAGCCTAGGTGATCGGCAGTGTGCCGAGATCGTGCTCGATGACGTCACGGTCCTCGTTGTCCAGGTCTACGGCAATGCGGTACGCAAGGTTGCGCTGCTCCCGCGCGGCGTCCATGTCGCCCAGGACGGCGTACGCGCGGGCCAGTGCCTCGTGGGCCGACGCGGGGACGAACTCCTCCACGCGCTCGGACTGCGTGATCTCCAGGCAGCGCTGCGCGTAGGCGCGTGCGCGGTCGCCATTGCCGAGCACCGCGTGAACGCGACTGCACTGCCATTCGCCGATCGCGAACTGTGTGGGAGTGCCGACATGCTGCCAGTGCCACCGGCTGGCGTCGGCAGTCTGCGCCATCGCCGTGTCGTGCTCAGCGGTGCGCACATCCATGTCGAGGTAGGTCCAGGTGAGGTTGAACAGGTCCATGGCGATCTGCCGCTCCCGGTCGATGGAGAGGCTGTCGCCGCCGAGCCCGGTGATGATGCGCGGACCCGAGGGAGTCTCGAATGCCGCGATGAGGTCCGGCACGAGGTCCTGCTGCACGGTCACCGGCCCGACCAGTGCAAGCGACTCCAGTTGCGCGCGCACCCGCTGGGGGTCGGGATGGGCGATGGTGAGCGAGATGAGGCGGACCGGCGACGGGGGCATCCGGGTCGCTGCCGGCGCACCATCCCAGGCGATGACGTGCGGGCCGACGCCGTCGAGGGGGATCGTGCCGTCCGCTGGCACGGTGACCCGCCATGTCACGTCGCCGCGGGCCATGTCGAGCACATCGCCGAGGGACTCTGCGGCATCCGCGGCCGTGTTGTCGATGTCGGCGGTGCGCACCACCCAGGTCGCCAGCCGGACGTCGGTGGCGCGGTCGAGGTCGAACCAGCGGGGTTGAGCTGGTGTGTCGGCATCGGGATCGACGGAGATGACCTCGAGGTAGTCCGAGTCGCCGGTGCGCAGGAGCAGATTGTGCGTGCCCATGCGCTCATGGCGTCCGCCGGGCAGAGGTCGTGCGCCCAGTGCGCCGTCGATGACATCGGAACCGGCCTCGAGATCCGGCGCCACCACCACGAGGTGGTCGATGGCGGTAGTCACAGCGGGAGCCAGTCGACCTTGGTCTCGTGGCGGTAGACGAAGAAGTCCACGACCTCGTCGACCGGCGTCACACCGGGGACGGTGCCCGGAGGGTAGTAGCTGGAGAAGCCATTGGCTGTCACGGTGTGACGGAAGTTGAGTCCGCCCGCCTGCGAAATCTCCGGCCCGTACCGGCGCACGAATTCGGCAAAGGAGGCCTGGTCGGTGATTGCGGGCGTGGCTGGATAGGTGACGCCGTCCTGCAGAGTGGCTGCCACCGCGGCGACCATGGGCAGCACCACCGCTATGTGCCCGTTCTGATTGTGGGCTGGCTTGGTCGCGTCCTCCTTCTTGCGGGCGGCCATGACGAGAGCGCCGCGATTGGCGAACTCCTGCGCCTGAACCGCGGTCACCTTGCGCCAGTTAGCCGGATCGTTGAGCATTCGGTCCCGCTGCTCGGACGCGGCATGGCACCAGTCGCCCAGGGCGGTCGGATACAGGTTGATGCCGAAGACACGTTCGGCCACCCAGGCGGCGTAGGCGCTGCAATGCGACGTGTAGGGGCTGAGGCGCACGATCCCGCCGCTGATGTAGAGCGTGCACGAAGGCAGGCCCTGCTGGACCTTCTGAAATGCCGAATCCTGGAGGGCCGCGTTGCGAATGGGCCACCCCAGCTGCTCCGTGCGCCAGCTGTCGGGGTCATAGGTGAGCGCGAATGGCGCGAAGAGCGTCGAGGGCTTCCTCAGGGAGATTCGCGCGCCCTTGCCCAAGGCGACGACGACCGGGTTGTGCAGGTCGGTCAGGCCGAGCCCGGATACGCGCAGGCCAAGGACCCGCTGACACGCGGCTTGGCCGTGAGCCGTGACGGACATCAGCGAGGCGCCGGCCTCGTCGTTGACGTGCGACGCCAGGCTCGCGCAGGAGAAGTTGTCGTCCAGGGTGAACAAATACGACTTGTAACCGGACTTCGGCACAGCATCTGCGGCCGGGGCTGAGGCGATGCCCGCTGCCACCAGGCCAAGAGCCGCAAGAGCGGTGGCCGCTCGCAGGGGATGCATGACCTGAGGCTAGCGTCACGCCGACAGCGAAGGGATGGGCATGGAGTCAACGGCAGGTGGCACGCGCTTGCTGCTGGTCTACCTCGGCGCGGGGCTCGGGGCCGGCATCTTGTCCGGGCTCCTCGGCGTCGGTGGTGGGATCGTGCTGGTGCCCCTTCTTGTTCTTGCCCTGAAGTGGCAGCAGAAGACGGCCCAGGCCACCGCCCTGGTGCTGGTGTCGATGGCCGCGGTGGCCGGCGTCATCACTTACGCCGTCGCGGGCGATGTCGCGTGGCTACCGGCCCTGTTCATCCTCGCCGGGGGCCTGGCCGGTGCGTGGCTCGGCGCGATCCTCGTCCAGCGCATCCACGCGCACTGGCTGCAGGTGGCCTTCGGCATCGTCCTCATCGCGGCCGCCGTCCGGTTGGCCTGGCCCACGTCATCGACGGCGGTGCTCGACGCTGCACCAGCGATCACGCCGGTGCTCGCTCTCGTCTTCGTCGTCAGCGGACTCGCCATGGGCGTCCTGTCCGCCCTGTTCGGTATCGGCGGTGGCATCGTGCTCATCCCGATCCTGGTCGCCCTGCTCGACTTCGACCAGAAGCTCGCGGCGGGCACCTCCCTGGCGGTCATGATCCCCATCGCCCTCCTCGGTGCGATCCGCCTCAGTCGGCCGGGCCTGACCCAGTGGTCGGTCGGCGTTCGCATCGGCCTGGGCGGGATCGTCGGGGGAGTGATCGGCGCGCAGTTGGCGGTGCGACTGCCCACCGAGATCCTGGCCGTGGTCTTCGCCGTACTTCTTGTCGTCGTGGCCGGGCGCATGATGTGGATCGGTCTGCGCACCGGTCGCAACTCGCGCGAATCGCCCGTATGAAGGCGGTGTCTTGCCTTTCTGTTGACGCATTGAGTTCGCGGTTGGTGATTGCACGAGGCAGGCGCCGAAACCTTGGAGTTTCTCCCGTGTACCCCTGGCGGAATTCGGGTTAGCGTGTGAATGCCCCTCGCCAGATCCCCCCGAACTGGCGAGGGGCCCTTCTGTGTCTGACTCCGCCGGCTAGGCCGGAGGTTGCGCGTATCGATCGCGCAGGAGGTCGAGCTCGAGCATCAAGCGCTCATCGCGATCAGCAAGGTCGACGCCGATGAGGTCGGTCACCTTCGCCAGCCGATACCGGAAGGTGTTGGGGTGGATGTGCAGGTGGCGTGCAGCCTCTGCTGCGTTGCCGCCGTAGTCGAAGTACGCGTTGAGCGTGTCGATGCCCTCGCGTCGATCGTCGTCGGTGAGGCTCGACAGCGCGTTGAGGTAGCCCATGGTGGCGTCGGATTGACGCTCGAGGATCTCGACGACGCGCATGAGGCCGACCCCTGCGCGAAGGGATGAGTGGTTCGCGACGCGTCGGTGCGGATTGCGTCGCAGGTAGGCCACCACCGCATCGGCATCCGCGCGGGATTGCGCGACCTGGAGGGGGCGCAACGCCACTCGCCCGACGCCGACGATGAGGCGATCGTCGGTGGCGGAGAGGTCTTGGGCGGTCCGCTTGGCTCGCTGTGCGAACTCGTCGAGCCCGGGCCGCTCATATCCGATGAGGTAGAAGGAGTCGGTCTCGGCGAGCAGCAGGTGGGGAAGTCCGTGTCGATCGGCGAGGGCCTTGGTGACGCGGAGAGCCTGGCCGCGCAGGTCGTCGTCGGATCCGTGCCACACGGACATCACGGTGAACTGCGACGTCGTCGTGACCCCCAGGTACTGCGCGAGGAAGGCCTCCTCGGTGCTTCCGGCGAGCAGCATGCGAACGAAGACTTCGTGCTCGCGCGCGCGCCAATCCGCCTGCACCTGGAAATAGAAGGATGCCTGCTTGGCCGCCGCGAGGAGGAGTGTCTGGGCATCGGGGTTGAGCGGCCCGGCGGACTCGGCTACCCAGATCGAGCCGACCCTGACCCCCAGCACCCGGACCGGCGCGACGAGGCGACGGGCTTGGACGCCGGGAACCGCCGGTATCTCGAAGAGGTCGTCCCCCGTTTCGAAGTTCCCTTCGGCGAACTCGACGATACGGGTCTCGGCGTCGACGTCCGGCACCTCGCGGCGCAGGATGATGGAGCGGCGCGCATCGTCGATGGGCTGGTTGAGGGTCGAGTACGCCACCACGCCCCAGTTCGAATCGTGGATGAGCACCGGACCGCCGACCTCCCAGGCGAGGTGATTGCAGAAGGCGAACACGTCGCGGGGCGTGGGCTCGGTGCTCTCGGCGAGGTGGGAGTGCGGCACGTTCGCAGGATAAGCCGCGCGGGTCAGACCGGTCAGTGGATGCCCAGAACTGCGGGGAGTCACCCCCTCCTGCCTAACGTCCAGGCGTGACCGAACGCGATCCGGAGACGTACGAGGACCTGGAGTTCCTCGAGGGTCTCGAGGAGGCCATGGACTCCGAAGCCCCGCTCGATGAGTTGGGCGTGGACGAGCGCTTTCCGGTCGAGGACGAGGAGTACTCGCACGGCGC
>NBNH01000148.1 GCA_004379115.1 Actinomycetales bacterium mxb001 | reverse complement strand
TGGCGCATCAGTCCATAAACCCAGGCCTTGTCGAGATTCTGCCGATCAGAATGCGGCATGATCTTGTCGGCATAGGGTGTCGGGAAGCGCAGCCTGTAGTTGTGCTCGTCCTTGGTACGATCGGCGGCGCTGATTGAACGATCGATGATCTGGTTCTTTTGAGCCACTTCAGCAGCGGCCAAAAGTTGCCGGTCGCTCATGCCGCGCAGCGCCCAGCTCCACTCCTTGACGCCCTCGGGGCGCAGATCCAGCCGGTACATGGCCAACGCACGGCGGATGCCTGGTTGCTTTTCGACGGCCCGGATTTCCTCGGGGGTAATGGGTTTGGCCTGGGTCGGCAGCTTGGCGCGCTGACCGAGTTCTTCAGTCGCCAGAACGCCATAGAAATTCGGCTGGCCGGCGATCTTTTGAAACTGCTCATCTGCAGCACTATCGCGACCCTGTGCCTTATAAGCACGGCCCAGCCAGTAGACCCATTCTGGTGAACTGATCATAGGTTCGGGCATCGCTTCAATGGTTTTTTTGACGAGACCCCAGTCCTGCGATCGCAGCGCCACGCGCACGCGCCAGGCCTCAGCGTCATCAGGCAACACGACGGTGCCGCTGCGCTTGACGGCATCCAGCGCCTCCGGGCTATGCTGAATGCCCAGCTGCCAAGCAATAATGCCCCAGACGTACTCCTGCTGGGCGCGATCCAGTCCGCTGCCAAAACGTTTGATGGCGGATAGGGTGCTGGTGGGTTCGGTGCGTGCCATACGCACCAACGCCAGAGTGACGAGTTCCTTCTGGGTATCGTCGTTCGGGGTGCCCACACGCTCGAGATAAATCACTGGCCGGTTAAGCACGCTATCGAGACCACCGGCCGCATCGTTCACGTTAACGCGCATCACCGTTAAGGTCTGGCGTGCCTGACCGGGCTTGTTCAGAGCCACCTGGCGGCGGGCGCGCAGCCAGCCATCGCTGGCTTTAAGATCACCATTGCTCCACATGGCATCAAACAAAGCCTGACACGCTTCCGGCGAATCGGCGCCAGTGGCCCATAACATGCGCCCCTGTTCCTTGGCGGCACTGTCACCGTTGTTGATCCGCGGTAACAGACTGTAGCACTGCACATCGGGCTCCGGCTGCAGCATCAGCGCGCCCTGTTGCGCGACCAGCATCCAATTACCCTGCTTGGCTTGCGCGCGAATCCAGTCAGCACGCAGTAATTCAGCAGGGCGCTCACCATCGTACTTTTTGAGGAAGGCTTGGATTTCAGGCGCATCTGTATTTAGCTGCGGCTTGAGCAGCCAGGATTCCACATAAGGCACCAGTTCATGCTGCTTGAGCTGCGGATAGAGCTGCTCGACCTTATTAAGCTGGCCATTCTTGGCCGCTTCGCGGGCGCTTAGGTAAGTGGCGTCCTGCGCCGCAGCGACGGAGGCGCCGCACAGTGCCACGGCCAAGAGCGCAACACGGAGAAATTTCGACGACGGGTCTGGCATCAACATAAGTGCAAACAAGGTAGGGATCCCGGAAATGGGTGTGTTACTGTCCGGACTATGCCGAACCCAACGGATGAAAAATTCTATCGCAGTACACTGCGTACCCGCATGAAATCTTGGCGGCGCACGTTATCGGCCGCTGATCACGCCACTTATAGTCGGCGTATGTGCGACATTCTGGAAGACCATTTCCATCCGCCGCCCTCGCCTTTTGCATTTTATGCCCCCATCACCAAAGAACCAGATATATCGCCGCTGATGCATGAATGGTATGCCGCAGGGGTTGGTGTGTGCCTACCCCGTGTGGAGGAACCTTGCGCGCCACTGTCGTTTTATCTGTGGGATCCGAACATTCGACCAACACTCGATGAAGCAGGTATCGTCGCGCCACCGGCCAATCCCGACAAGCTTGTTACCCCGAAGATCCTATTCATTCCTTGTTTGGGACTCGACAAGAATGGTTATCGGCTGGGCTACGGCGGCGGATACTA
>NBNH01000147.1 GCA_004379115.1 Actinomycetales bacterium mxb001 | reverse complement strand
CCTCACCGCCGGCTACGTCACGGACTGGGCCGGTCGGTGGAGTGGCCCGGCCCTGGCCGTCGTCCGGCCGGGCAGCACCGAGGAGGTGTCCGCGGTCGTGCTCGCCTGCGCGCAGGCCGGGGCGCCCGTCCTTCCCCAGGGTGGCAACACCGGCCTGGTCGGCAGCTCAGTGCCTGCGGCGGTGCCAGGTCCGGCCGGTCCGCCCGTCGTCGTGTCGACGCGGCGGCTCACGCGCATGGATCCGATCGACACCGTCGCGGGTCAGATGACGGTCGGCGCCGGGGTCACGCTCGCCGATGCGCAGCGCCACGCGGGTGCGGCCGGCTGGGAGTACGGCGTCGACCTCGCGGCGCGTGACTCGGCGACCATCGGCGGCACGATCGCGACGAATGCCGGCGGCATCCGCGTCATTGCCCACGGCATGACCCGCGCCCAGGTCGCCGGAATCGAAGTGGTCCTGCCCGATGGCACGATCGCCTCGCACCTTGCCGGCCTGGCCAAGGACAACACCGGATACGACCTCGCCGGCCTGATGACCGGAAGCGAAGGCACCCTCGGCATCATCACCGCGGCACGTCTGCGCCTGCACCGACCGCATGCCCCCACGAGCGTGGCCCTTATCGGTGTCGACACCTGGGATGAGGCCCTCGCGCTCCTGCACGACGCCCCTGCGCCCGGAATGCGTCTGCTAGCGGCGGAGATCATCGACGAGACCGGCATGGAACTCGCCATGCGGGTGTCAGGGCAACCCTGGCCGCTCGCCGCCCGGCATCCGCTCGTCCTGCTGCTCGAGGTGCCTGACGGCGCAACGGGCGACGGATTCGACGTCGACGCGATCGGCGAACGCGATGTCGTCATCGGCCTCGATGCGGCAGATCACTCACGTCTGTGGTCCTACCGCGAACTCCAGTCCGAGGCGTTCTCGTCGTACGCGGCGGAGCATGCGGGCGGGTCCGCACACAAGCTCGATGTGTCGGTGCCGCTCGTGCACCTCGGAGCCTGCTCCGATGAGATCCGTCGACGGCTGGATGGCTATCCGGACATCGTCGCCTTCGGAGTCTTCGGTCACCTGGGCGATGGCAATATCCACGTCGAGATCGTGGGGCCCTCGCCCGATGATGAGGACGTCGACCTGCTCGTGCTCACAGCCATCGAGAACTACGGCGGCAGTGTGTCGGCTGAACACGGCATCGGCCGAGCGAAAGCCCCGTATCTGACGCTTTCGCGCAGCCCGGCGGAGATCGCGGCGATGCGTGCGATCAAGGACGCTCTTGATCCCCGCGGGATCATGAGCCCGGGAGTCCTCTTCGCTGACGAGCGTCACCTACCCTGACGACGTGACGACCACGGCGGAGCAGCCCCTGTCGGGGTCGGCCGCGGTCGAGCGCGGCCAGCACGTTCCCGCCCTCGACGGCCTGCGCGCACTGGCCGTGGCCGGCGTGGTCACGTATCACGTGGGCGCCGACTGGCTGCCCGGCGGCTTTCTCGGCGTCGACCTGTTCTTCGTGCTGTCCGGCTTCCTCATCACCGGCATCCTGCTCGGCCAGGTCGATCGCACCGGACGCATCGCCTTCGCGGAGTTCTTCACTCGACGAGCTCGTCGACTGCTGCCCGCGCTCTACCTGATGCTGCTGGCCATCTGTGGCTGGGCCTTCTTCGTTGCCGCGCCCGACGAGATCGGCGACCTTCGCGGTGCCGCGCTGGCGGCCCTGTTCTACGTGGCCAACTGGTTCTTCATCCTGACCGGTCAGTCGTATTTCGGCGACATGCAGGGCCCCTCGCCCGTCGAGCACACCTGGTCGCTCGCCATCGAGGAGCAGTACTACCTCGTCTGGCCGCTTCTGCTCATCCTTCTCGTACGCCGGACCACGTCGCGGTGGACCATCGCCGTCATCACGGCGCTCATCCTCGGTTCCGTCGCGCTCATGGCCCTCACCTACGACGCTGGCGACCCGTCCGTGGCCTACTTCGGCACGTTCACGCGCATCCACGAGTTGCTAGTCGGCGCCCTGCTCGCGTGGCTGGTGCATCGCGGCTTGAGCCTCTCCGCGCGATGGCGGTGGACCGGTTGGCTGGCACTGCTGGGTGTGCTCGCGATGATGGCGACCGTCTCGGATATCTCGTCGTTCTACTACCGCGGGGGCTCGCTCATCTTCTGCGCGCTCGTCGCCTGGCTGCTCCTGTCGCTTGGTTCCACCTCTGCGTCGTCGGGGCCGTCGCGCCTCTTCAGCCTGCGGCCTCTCGTGTGGATCGGCCTCATCTCCTATGGCATCTACCTGTGGCATTGGCCGCTGATCCTGTGGCTGACACCGGTGCGCACCGGGCTCGACGGGCTGGCGCTGGCCGCCCTGCGCATCGGCCTGACGGTTGCCGTGGCCGCCGCCTCGTACTACGTCGTGGAACGACCGATCCGTCGAGGTTCTGTGGGCTCCTTCGCCTTGACGCCTCGGCGCGTGGCCGTGATCGTCCCGGTGGCGATGGCGGTCATGGCCGCACTCATCATCGGCTCGACCGCCCGGGCGACGGCTCCGCAGGTCAACCTCGACGAGACCGTGGCCCCCACCACGGTGACGGGTGCCACGAGTGCCGATGCTCCCGTGGTCGCCTTTGCGGGTGACTCCATTCCCAAGGAACTCATGCCGGCACTCGAGACGGAGGCGGCTGCGCGCGGGTGGGGCGTCGTTCCGCTCGCCTTCGGTGGTTGCAGCATCACCGGCGAATTCCAGGTGGATGACGACCAGCGGCCCTTCAACTGGTCCAAGCGCTGTTCCGAGGGCTTCGCCGAACTGCAATCGAGGGCAGTGAGCGACTTCGATCCCGACGTCGTCGTCTGGTATTCCAATCGCGAACGATTCCCCGTGCGTGTCGACGCTCAGGTCCTCATGCCGGGTACGCCCGAGCACACGGCGGCGCTGGATTCGGCGTTGGAGAGTGCCTATCAGCGCTTCGCCTCGGGGGGCGCGACTATCGCCATCGTCCTGCCGGTGCCCAAGGCGCCTCCGGTCAAGGGCACGTGCGCCGCGGGACCCGATGCCGCTCCTGAGTGCGCGCTGGATGAGGCCTACTACGCGAGTTTCGCCGATCTCACCGCCGCCTTCGAACGCCTGGCCGCGGCACATCCTGACCGCATCGAACTCGTCCGCATCGATGACGTGCTGTGTCCAGGTGGACGTGACTGCCCGCTCCTGGAGCGCGAGGGCGAAGCCGTGCGACCCGACGGCATCCACTTCTCCGATGCCGGTGCCGCCTGGTTCGTGCCCCTGCTCTTCGATCGTGCCGGGCTGGCCCCAGTAGGGTCGTCGGGTGGCTGAAGAGATCCCCGTCGTTGGCTTGCGTGAGCCGTGCCCCTGCGGTTCCGGCCGTCGCTACAAGGCCTGCCATGGCAAGGCACGCGCCAAGGAGTCGATGGCACGTGTCGGGCGCCCCTTCGAAGGGCTGGGTTCCGAGTGCGACTGGGTCGCCTTCCGCGAGATCGTGCCCGCCGCGACCGCGCCGTTGACGCTGAAGGATCCGGTCGATCGCAACGTGGTCCTCACGACGGTGCTGCCTCTCGCGTGGCCCGCATTGGTGCGCGACTCCGGCGACATCTACATCGCCCTCCAAGTCACGACGGGATCCGGCGATCCGAGCCGTGATGCGGCGGATGCTCTGCTACGTGCCCTCGAGGCCGATCCCGGTACGCCGATCCCACCCGTGGGATTGCCCGGTCCAGGTCCGCGCCTGCAGGACCTGCTCGCCGATGCACCCCTCGCCGTGACCGTGCACGACTCGTTCGACTACTGGATGGCCGACGAGGCGAGCGCCGATGAGCCGGGTGTGCGCGAGTCGCTTGAGCGCGCCAACAGCAAGGTGATGCCCACCGTTCGCCTGTCCTCGGTCGAGGCGGCGTACTGGGTCGACATGGGCGACAAGGTGTTCCTTCGCTGGGTCATGCCCTACGACGAGGAGAAGTTGCTCAACGCCCTCGCTCGGCTACGCGCGTCGGACCGCGACACGCTGCCCGGCGTACCCTCGCGTTTCGTCGGATCCTTCCGCGCTGATGGTCTCCTCGTTCCCGTGTGGGAGTTGACCGACCGCACCGACGCTGGTCCCTGCGAAGAAGCAGCGGCGACTTTTGCCGCAACTCTCGATGCGGCCCTGGCTGAGACGGCACCGCTGACCTCCGAGGAGCGTCGGGCGCGCGCCGGTCTGCAGAACCGTCAGATCACGCTGCGCTAGTTCCCGCGCTAGGCGCGCACGAACTCGACGAGGGTCCACGCGGCGAGTCCGGCGAGGACGATGCCCGAGAAGATGCGGATCCGCCACAGTGCGATGCGCTGCTGCAGCCATCCACCGACGAGCACCGCGATCGCGGCTACCAGGATCAAGGCGAGCCAGGCACCGATGAACACGGAGACGGGCGAAGCGGTGCGTGCTGCCATGCCCGCGGTGAACAGTTGTGACAGGTCGCCCCATTCGGCGGTGAACAGCACGACAAAGCTCGTCGCCGTGATGCGCCAAGACGACGTTTGACCGGCGGGAGCCTTCGCTTCCACCTCCTCGACCTCCTCGGCCTCCTCCTCGGTGGGCCGGGCACGGATGCCGGAGACCAGCAGGATCGCCGAGCCAGCGGCGAAGAGAACGAACGTGACGGCGAGGACGATGCGTTGGGGAAGCAGGCTCAGCAAGCCGCCAGCCGCCACCGCGATGGCGCACTGGACGGCGAATGCCGCCGCGACGCCGATCCAGACGGGAACGCGGCGATAGCGGGTGGACAGAACAAGGGTCGCGATGAATGTCTTGTCGGGAAGTTCGGCGGGGAAGATGAGCAGGAACGTCAGCGCGACCACGCTCAGATCCAGCCACCCCACGCGCGGAGCCTAGTCATCGCCCACCACTAGGCTGCCGGGGTGACCTGGGACACGCAGACGAGCGTGATTGCCGTTGGTGCGGTGGCCGTGGTGTCGCTCCTCCTCGGACTCGTGCTCCTCGTGCGCACCGGTCGCATGCGTCAGCAGTACCGCGTCCTCGATGCGGCCGACGGGCGTGAGTCCTTCGTCGCGGTGGTGGCGCGCAAGGCGGAAGAGGTGGCCGCGCTGCGGGATGACGTCGCGGGCCTGGCAGCCGAGATCCGCGCCACGCAGTCAGAGGTCAACCGGGCCATCCGCCATGTCGGGCTCGTGCGCTACGACGCCTTCGGCGACATGGGTGGCCGCATGTCGTTCAGCGTCGCTCTTGTCGACGACTTTGGCAACGGATTTATCCTCACGACCGTCCATGCACGTAGCGAGTCGCGCACCTACGTCAAGGAGATTCGTGGCGGCATGGCCGAGGTGACGCTTTCTCCGGAAGAGACCCAAGCTCTCGAGGATGCGATGGCCCAGACGCCGGGCGCACGCTCCTAAGCGAACGAGGGGGCCACCGATGGTGACCCCCTCGCGCTGCATGAGGTCTAGCGGATCGAGACCCGACCCATGCCGGTGAAGTGCGTATTGGTCCAGGGAGTTCCCTTGACCGTCCCCTTGACGACACCGATGCCGTAGTCGGAGGCGTGCACGACCTTGCCGTCGCCGATGTAGATGGCCACGTGATGGGCGCCGTTCTCGAAATAGAAGGCGAGATCGCCAGGAACGGCATCCTTGAGCGAGATTCGCTCGGTTTGCTTGTACTGCGCCCAGCTGTAGTGGGTCAGGTCGACACCCACGGAACGCCACGCGTAGACGACGAGACCGGAGCAGTCGAACATGTTGGGTCCGTCACCGCCGGAGCCGTACGCATCGCCGACCTGGGCGAGTGCCTTGTCGACGACGGCGTCGCGAATGCGTTGCTCCTCGGCGAGGCGGACGGCGCCGCGGCGCTTGTCCTGAGCCTTGGCGCGATGTTCGGCAGCTGCCTTGCGGGCGGATTCCTCGTGGATGCTGCCGCGGTCGCTGGTGGCGACCACCTGGCCCTCGTCGGCCTGCGCGATGCCGGCGGTACCGGCGAGGGCGAGGCCGCTGATGGCGAGGGCGGCGATAGTGCGGGTCGTGCGGATGGACAGAGGTGTCCGTCGGAACATGCTCTCCCTCTCGTCCGCCTCCCAGGTGAGCTGTCGGGCTCGGACGGAAAGGTCGTCCTACCCCCGCGACCGTGGCCGCGGGCGATTCGCCCCGAGGGGGAGCCAGGCTCCCCCGCTCCTCCCCTCCCGGAGGAGGGGCGGTGGGTCCCCGGTACGGCGGGCCCCGGGGGACCGCGATGGTGCTGCGGTCCGGTTCCTGGTCGTGGTGGTGCTGGCCAGGCCGTGACGCCGCCGATTCGGCGGGCCGTCCGCTGGGAGCGGGTGCTCCCGGTGGCCGGACGACGTCTCGACCCTGCCATGGGTCCTTGACCACGGGGCAAATCGATGTCCGGATAACGGATCGATAACGGGGAATGTCCAGGTGTAACTCTCGTCACACGCGTGTCAGCCCTCAGGCGGGGCGGCGGTAGAGCACGATGACCCGCTCGGGGCGCATACCCACCCCGTCATAGAGGGCGGTCGCCCCCGTGGTGTTGTCGCTGTCGACCGTCAGGGTCATCGCGGTCCGGCCCTCGCGGGCTCCCTGGGCGAAGGACTCCAGGAGCAGCCAGCGGGCAATGCCCCGGCCGCGGGCCTGCGGCACCACTCCGAGGACCCGCACGTGCCCGGCATTGCGGTCGATGCGGGAATCATCCCCGATGCACAGGCCCACCGGCTCGCCGTCGAGCCAGGCCAGCCACCACAGGTCGGGCCGTGCGTCGCGACGATCGGAGAACCACGAGATCCAGTCGTCATAGGGATGGGGAACGAATCCGAAGTGCTCGGCGAAGGCGACCTCATCGAGATGGTGCAGGAGCCGTCGATCATCGTCGGAGTCCACCACCGTCCGGGTGACTCCAGGCGGTGCCTCTGGCGACTGCTTAAGTTCCGACGCCAAGTCGATGTGCATGTGCCAGAACCGGCGCACCTCACCGAAGCCGGCGGCTTCGAGAACGTCGCGATACACCTCGTCCTGCTCGAACGCGCCCGCTTCGATCTTCCAGTCGTCACCGGCCTTCAGCCGAGCCGCAGCGTCAACGCCCATGGCGACCAATGGCGCGAGCAGGCGACGCCCGTGGTCGGGGACGGCGTACGAGTCGACGTAGATGGTCTTGGCGGCGGCGTCCTTCTCGACCATCACCAGGGCGACGGGGTCGCCGGCCGAGGAGAAGACGAGGCGATGCTCATCGGCCACGGCGTCGGGATTGATGAGGTTGGAGCGGACCGACTCGCGGCTGGACTCCGCGGCGGCGAGGACACCGACATCCGCCGCGCAGACCACGTCATAGGCAAGATCCACGTCAGGACCGTCGAGGAAACCGTCGACCTCGTGGAAGTCGAGGGGACGCGCGGTGTAGCCCGGGGGTAGCACGCCCACAGGCTACGCGGGGTCTACGGCGTCAGTGCGGAGATGCGGCTGACGAGGTAGGGCGAAAACCACCCGTCGTACTTCGTCTGCAACTCGGGGCTTCGCCAGTCGGATCCGCTTACGATGCCGCGGCACGTGGTCGTGCCGCACAGGCAGCGGAACTCGTCGTAGTCACTGGCATCGCACATCGCGTAGTCGAAGGAGAGTTCTTCTCCCGGCTCGATATCGCGCATGGCAACGAGGATCTGGGACCCGGCCAGGCCGCAGTTGGGCTCGCACGAGTGGTTGAGCATGTCGCCGGGCTCGGGGGTCTCGTCGGAGACGAGGTAGAGGTCGGCGTCGATCTGGATGGATCGGTGCTGGCGGTCGAGCGAGAGGCTTTCGAGTTGCGCGTGGGTCATCACCCAGCCGCCGAACGCGGCTACGGTCTCGCCCTTGATGATCGGGGCTGTCGCGAAAGAGCCCCAGCCCTTGTCGCCCGCAGGCTTGGCCTGCGCCTTCGGTGTCAGCCAGCAGTAGTCCAACGGAACCTCCTCGGCGCCCGGGGGATCGGGCACGGAGGAGCGAGTGTGCCACGTGCAATTCGCGAAGGGAAATTGCTCGTCCTATCTGAACGTTCAGTCGGGACCGAGAGACGCGGCAACGGGCTCTACCTCTAGCCTTATCGCGTGATCGATCCCAAGGTCCTGCGCGAATCGCCCGATGTCCTGCGCGAGTCGCAGCGCCGTCGCGGCGAAGACGTCGCCGTGATCGATCGCCTGGTCGAACTCGACCGTCAACGTCGCCAGGCCCAGCACGACTACGACGAGTTGCGGGCTGAGCAGAAGCAATTGAGCAAGCAGATCGGGCCGCTGCAGGGCGCCGTGAAGAAGAACCCTGATGATGCCGGCGCCAAGGCCGAGCTCGATGCGCTCATGGCCCGGGCCGGTGGCCTGTCGGATCAGGTCAAGCAGGCGGACGCCGAGGCGACGCGGGCCGCCCAGGAGGCCGATGAGGCCTGGCTCCTCGTGTCCAACATCGTCGACATGCGCTCACCGGTCGGCGGTGAAGAGGACTTCGCTGTCCTCGAGGTCGTGGGCACGCCCCGCGACTTCTCGACCGAAGGCTTCGCCCCGCGCGATCACCTCGAATTGGGCGAGATCCTCGGTGCCATCGACGTCGAGCGTGGAGCGAAGGTGTCGGGCTCCCGCTTCTACTTCCTCACCGGTCCTGGCGCACTCCTCGAACTTGCACTTCTCAATCTCGCCGTTGCCCAGGCGACGTCGTATGGCTTCATTCCCGTCATTCCGCCGGTGCTCGTGTCACCACGCGCGATGGAGGGCACGGGCTTCCTGGGTCAGGCTGCCGAGAACGTCTACCGCATCGAGTCCGACGATATGTATCTCGTCGGCACCGCCGAGGTCCCTCTCGCGGGACTTCACTCCGACGAGATCCTCCCGGCTGACTCCCTGCCCCTGCGCTACGTCGGGTGGTCATCGTGCTTCCGCCGCGAGGCCGGCTCCTATGGCAAGGACACCCGAGGCATCATCCGCGTCCACCAGTTCGACAAAGTCGAGATGTTCGTCTTCTGTCGGCCGGAGGATGCCGAGTCGGAGCACGAGCGCATCCTCGGCTGGGAACGCGAGTTCATGGACAAGCTCGAGATCCCCTACCGCGTCATCGACGTCGCAACGGGTGATCTCGGCTCGAGTGCTGCGCGAAAGTTCGATATCGAAGCGTGGATCCCCACCCAGGGTACGTATCGCGAGGTCACGTCGACGTCCAACACGACCGAGTTCCAGGCTCGCCGCCTCGGTATCCGCATGCGCGATGGCGACGAGACTCGGGCCTTGGCCACCCTCAATGGCACGTTGTGCGCGATGCCACGCGTCATCGTGGCCCTGCTCGAAAACCATCAGCGTGCCGACGGCTCGGTGAGCGTGCCCCCAGCCCTGCAGCCCTTCCTCGGCACCGACGTCCTTCGGCCATCCTGATGCGGCGGCTGGTCGCCGCGTTCAGCATCGCCCTCATCGCGGCCTGTTCGCCCGGCGGTGATGCCGTCCCGAGTCCGACTCCGTCGACTAGCAGCGCATCCCCGTCACCCTCGCCGACGGCCGCGCCGATTCCCGCGCCCGTGCGGCCTGGATCGGCGCGCAGCCAGGTGATCATCGTCCAGCGCGCTGAGGATGCATCGCTGGTGTCGGGTGGTGATCCCATTCGACTCACGGTCGCTCGCACCCAGAACGAGGCCTCGTGGTTCACCGGTCCGCCGCAGCGCCTGGCAGGCACGATGTCGACGGAGCAGGCGCTGCTCAGCCTGGGCTGGCGCCCCGCCGACGACGGGACGACCTCCGCCATCGCCCAGCCGGGGCCGAGCGGACTGCTCTCCACCGCGAACGGTGATATCGCCTTTAGCGTCCTGCGGGCCAACGTGCGACCGGACGGCACTCTCGTCCTCGACATTCGACCGCTGGGGCCTGAACCCGCCACGGTGTCGTCGTTCGGTCCCGTCGTTCTGACACTCGATGGCGTTGCGGGTGCCGTCGATGTCGTGCGCGAGGTTGCGCCCGGGATTTCCACTCGCGTGATCGTGACCGGCAAGCGCAATCAGCAGGCGGTCGTGCAAATAGTCGGACCGGACGGAATCGTGCAGGAGTCGACGTTCATTGCGATCGATCGTCCGAGCGCGGGAATCATTGGCGACGTGATCGGAACTGATGCTCAACTCAGCGACATCGTGGTGAGCTTGATCCCACCCCGGCGTGAACGCCTCGGGTCGGTCACGCTCACGGCGCAGATGACGGTGGGCGACAAGGAGAGCACGCTGTCGCAGGTCATCGCGCGCTGGAGCCTGCCCGTCAACGACTGAGGGGCGCCCCGCTCGCGCGGAACGCCCCTCAGGAGCGGGGAGGGATCAGACCTGGGGCAGGTTGGCCAGGGCCGGAGCAAAGCGCTCGTCGGACAGCGACTCGTCGACCATGTTGCCGGCGAGGAAGTTCTCGTAGGCGGCAAGGTCGAAGTGGCCGTGGCCGCAGAGCGCGGTGAGGATCACGGTCTCCTCGCCGGTCTCCTTGGCCTGGTTGGCCAGGCGGATCGCCTGCGCGATCGCATGTGTGGGCTCGGGCGCAGGCACGATGCCCTCGCTACGCGCGAACTTGACCGCCCCCGCGAAGCACTCGGTCTGCGGGATCGCCACGGCGTCCATGAGACCCAACTCGTAGACGTGCGAGATGAGGGGGGCCATGCCGTGGTAGCGCAGGCCACCGGCGTGAATGGGATCGGGGATGAACTGGTGGCCCAGCGTGTGCATCTTCATCAGCGGGGTCATGCCGGCGGTGTCGCCGAAGTCGTAAGCGTAGACACCACGCGTGAGCGAGGGGCACGATGCCGGCTCGACAGCCGTGATCTGCGGGTTGATCTTGCCCGCCAGCTTCTCGCGCAGGAACGGGAACGACAGGCCGGCGAAGTTGGATCCGCCGCCAGTGCAGCCCACGATGTGCGTGGGGGTATCGCCCGCCATCTGCAACTGCAGCAGGGCCTCCTCGCCGATGATCGTCTGGTGCAGCAGCACGTGGTTGAGCAC
>NBNH01000146.1 GCA_004379115.1 Actinomycetales bacterium mxb001 | reverse complement strand
CGCCAGCTCGCGGGCGTGCGCGGAGGGATCCACGGCGGTGACCCGTGCACCGAGGGCACGGGCGATCATCACCGCAGCCAGGCCGACACCACCGCAGCCGTGTACGACGACTTCCTCGCCCGGCGCTGCGCGGCCCACCTGGGCGATGGCCCGGTAGGCCGTCGCCACGCGGCAGCCGAGCCCTGCGGCGGTGGTCATGTCCATGTCATGCGGTAGCCGGACGAGGTTGGTGTCGGCCGCAGGAAGTGCGACGTACTCGGCGAAGCCACCCCATCCGTCGAAGCCCGGCTGCCACTGATGGGGGCAGACCTGGTGATTGCCTGACTCGCAGACGAGGCAGCGGCCGCATGCGCAGACGAAGGGCGTCGTCACTCGGTCACCCACCCGCCAGCGCGTGACGTCAGGGCCCACCGCGGAGACCGTGCCGGCGAACTCGTGTCCGGGGACGTGGGGGAACCCGGGGATGTCGTCATCGTGGCCATTCCAACTGTGCCAGTCGCTGCGGCAGAGGCCTGCGGCCTCAACGCGCAGCACCACGCCGTCATCCGGGGGAACGGGTTCGGCCAATTCGGTCACGCGCAGGGGTTCTCGGTAGCCGTCATAGATCACCGCTCGCATGGCCGGAGGGTACGCGTTGGTCGAAAGTCCCTGCAGCCACCGCCCCTGTGGGATTGACTAAAACCATGGCTGACGCCGACACCGCCGCCAAAGAGCCGGAGGTCACCCCCGGCCTCGCGGCCAACTCCATCGGGTTCGTCGATGCCGTATCGATCGGCCTGAATGCCACGTCGCCGGCCTACTCGCTGGCCGCCTGCCTCGGGCCTATCGTGCTGCTCGTCGGCGTGGCGGCCCCCGGTGTCCTGCTCGCCTCGTTCATCCCCATGCTCCTCATCGCTAGCGCCTTCCTCTTCCTCAACCGCGTCGATCCGGACTGCGGCACCACGTTCTCGTGGGTGACGCGTGCCATGGGCCCGTGGTTCGGCTGGCTGGGGGGATGGGCGATCGCGATGACCGGCGTGCTCGTCGTGGGATCGCTCGCAGACGTCGGCGTCCGCTTCACGCTGTTGATGTTCGGGTTCGACGAACTCGCTGCCAATGACTTCCTGGTCATGGGCATCGCGATGGTCCTGATCGTGATCATGACCTGGATCTGCGTGGTCGGCACGGAACTGTCGGGGCGTCTGCAGACCATCTTCACCCTGGTGCAGGTCGTGGCTCTCCTCATCTTCATCGGGGTAGCGATCTACAAGGGTGTCTCGGGCCAGGGGCTACCGGGTGCCGTGACGCCGTCCCTCGACTGGCTGAATCCCTTCGCCCAGGGCACCGCTGCGCTGACGGCTGGGCTGCTACTGGGCGTCTTCGCCTACTGGGGATGGGAATCCGCGGTCAACCTCAACGAGGAGACGACGGACTCCTCGAGCACTCCCGGTCGCGCGGCGATGCTCTCGACGGTCATTCTCCTCGTGACCTACCTGGGCACGGCCATCGCGGTGCTCATGCTGGTCGGTCCGACGTTCCTGGCGGACAACGCAGAATCAGAGGAGATGGTCTTCGCCCTGATTGCCGATGAAGCATTGGGCAGTTTCGGATGGATCGTGCTTCTCGCCGTGGCCATGTCGGCCATCGCCTCCACTCAGACCACAATCATTCCTGCGTCGCGCACGGCATTGTCGATGGCTAGGCGCACGGCGATTCCGGCCTACTTCGGGCAGGTGTCCACCAAGTACCGCACGCCCGCGGTGTCCACGTGGTGGGTCGCCATCATCGCCATCGTCTGGTACGTCGGCGTGCGTTTCATCAGTGAAAACGCCCTTTTCGACTCACTGAGCGCCCTGTCGCTCCTCATCGCTTTCTACTACTCGCTCACGGGGTTCGCCTGCGCGATCTACTACCGCAAGATGCTGCTCAAGAGCGTCAGGGGATTCCTTCTCATCGGTGTGGGGCCCGTCGTCGGCGGCATCTTGCTGGTCTGGCTGCTGGTGATGTCGGTGATCTCGATGTCGGATCCGGCCAACTCCTACGGCGGAGTCTCGTGGCTTGGCCTCGGACCCCCGCTCGTGATCGGCATCTTCCTCTTCGGCTTGGGCATCATCTTCATGATCTGCATGCGCATCGCCAACACCCCGTTCTGGAAGGAGCGTCCCACCGTGGTCGATCCGGCCCTTGTCCCCGCGTCCGAAGGAGGGACCGCACCATGAGCCTGGCGGTTGGATACGACGGCGGCGAGAGCGCGAAGGGTGCCTTGCTGGCCGCCATCTCCCTGGCCAAGGACCTCGAAGAGTCTCTGCTCATCGTGTGCGGAGTCGCCCCTGCGGGAGGCATGGGCGATGAGTACACCGCCACGGAGGACGCGCTCGTCGAGGCGCTCGCGCCCCTGGTGTCCGAGGCGGTCATCCAGGCT
>NBNH01000145.1 GCA_004379115.1 Actinomycetales bacterium mxb001 | reverse complement strand
GTCAAAGCTCCCGAGCAGTTCGACGTCATCGTCACGACCAACATGAACGGCGACATTCTCAGCGACCTGACCAGTGCCCTCGTCGGCGGCCTGGGCTTCGCGCCGTCGGCCAACCTCGGCACCGAGGTTGCGATCTTCGAGGCGGTCCACGGATCGGCGCCGAAGTACGCGGGCAAGGACGTGGCCAACCCCACCGCGGTCATCCTCTCCGCCGTGATGATGCTCCGACACCTTCAGCAGTTCGACGCTGCCAATACCCTCGAGCAGGCCGTCTACAGGACCCTCGAGGACGGCATCCACACCCAGGACGTCAAGGTTGGCACGCCCGTCGGCACCGCCGCTTACGTCGATGCCATCGAGGCGCGCATGGGCCAGCAGTCATCGCTGGCCTCCCGCCCCTATCGCGCGTTGCAGCTGCCGCAGATCGCGCGCGAGGACGCACGCTCCAACCCTGGCTCGCGCATCAAGGTCGGCGTCGACGTCTTCATCGAGTCGACCGAGTCACCTGAGCGCATCGCCGAGAAGTTGAAGGCCGCCATCCAGGGCACGCCGTACTCGCTCAAGATGGTGTCCAACCGCGGCACTGTCGTGTGGCCCGTGACCGGCGGCCAGACCGGATGCATCGACCACTTCCGGTGCCGCTTCGTCATCTCCGACAGCGCCGCCTGGAACCCCGAGTCGGTGCTCGACCTGCTCCAGCGCATCGGCAAGGACTTCCGCTGGATGCACGTGGAGAAATTGGAGGAGGTCAACGGCGAGCCGGGCTTCACTCGAGCGCAGGGCGAGAACTAGGTTCACCCCGTGAGCATGGACGCTGGCACGCGCCACTGGACGCTACTCACGAGCCACGGACGCGTCCTGTTGCTCATCGCGCAGAACCCCGACCTGCGGCTGCGTGATATCGCCGAGCAGGCCGGTATCACCGAACGCTCCGCGCAGACGATCGTTGCCGACCTCGAGCACGAGGGCTACGTCGAGAAGGAGCGGCACGGTCGACGCAACTCCTATCGACTGCACCCGGAGATGCCCTTCCGCCATCCCGCTGAATCCGGGCATTCCGTGGGCGAGTTGCTCGAACTATTCGCTCCGACGATCACAGCGCCCATCCGGACCTAGGACCCCGTCTCCTCGCCGCGCCTGACGCGCGGACCGTTGACGAAGTCGGTGTGCGAGCGCGGGTCCTCGCACGGCTCCAGGTGCGTGTGGACCTGCGCGTGCGGCAGCGCCTGCCGGATGGCCTCCTCGACCTCCTCGACGAGGTCGTGGGCGCGCATCACGGTCCACTCCCCCGGCACCAGGACATGCAGGGAGACGAAACGGTCGCGTCCGGACTCGCGGGTCTGCAGGCCGTGGAACTCCAGCTCGCCCGGCGGGTAGCGGTCGACGAACGAGCGCAGCACGGCGATCACCCGCTCGTTGTCTTGCGCGGGCAGCGCGTGGTCGAGCAGACCACGACCGGCATTGCGCACAAGGAGATAGCCAGTCCAGAGGATGTTGATGCCCACGGCGATCGCCACGAGGGAGTCGAGGGCCAGCCAGCCCGTAAGCCACACCAGCGCTACGCCGACGATGACTCCGATTGACGTGTACACGTCGGTCATCAGGTGCTTGCCATCAGCAACGAGTGCCATCGATCGATGACGCCGACCCTGGCGCAACAGGATCACGCCGACCACGCCATTGACGGCCGTTGCCACGAGCGTGATCGCCAGGCCGATGCCCAGATCCTCGAGCGGCCGCGGGCTGATGAGACGATCGATAGCGGCGTAGACGATCAGGCCCGCGGCGATGATGATCATCACGCCTTCGGCACCGGCCGACAGATACTCCGCCTTCCCGTGCCCGAAGTGATGCTTGGCATCAGCGGGCCTGGCAGCAGCCGAAATCGCGATGAGCGCGAGCACCGCCGCGACGAGATTGACCACGGACTCCAGGGCATCCGACAGCAGTCCGACCGAACCGGTGAGCAAATAGGCGACCGTCTTCATCGCGATCGTCACGACCGCGGCGCCCACGGACAGCCAGGCCCAGCGCGTCAGGGAGTGAGCGTGGCCTGCGGACACGGGGCCAGCATCCCACGGGGTACGCCCTAGGGTGTTGTTCGACGAAGGAGGGGCCGTGAGCGAGCTTGCATACGACGTCGCCGGAAGCGGCGAGCCGCTCGTGCTCGTGCATGGCCTGGCATCGTCACGGCGCTGCTGGGACCTGGTGATCGACGATCTCGCGCGCGACTTCACCGTCTACGCCATTGACCTTCCCGGACACGGCGAGTCAGCGCCCGTCCCCGGTCAGAGCGAGACGCCGGCCACGGAAATGGCGCTGGCGGTCGGGCGATTCCTCGACGCGCAGGGCATCGATCGCGCGCACATGTGCGGCAACTCCCTCGGCGGCTGGACTGTGCTCGAGGCAGCGGCCGACGGACGCGCCTCGTCGGTCGTGGCGCTGTGCCCCGCCGGCCTGTGGGAGCCGATCACCGAGCCGATGGGCATGATCCAGTTCAACCGTCGATCAGCGGTCATGCTGCGCCGGGCCCTTCCCGCGATCATGAAGGTGCCGCCACTGCGCCGAACCCTGGTGCGCGCGGGCGCCGAGCGCCCCGCACAGGTCCCCTATCGCGTCGCCGTCGACGCCGCCCTGGCCCAGGCGGATGCGACCGGCTTCACCCAGGCACACGACGGGGCCCTGCACCGCCGATTCGAGCGGGCGGACGCCATCTCCACCGACGTGCCCGTCGTCATCGCCTTCGGCGACAACGATCGCATCCTGCCCTACCCCCGCTTCCAAAAGCGCGATCTTGCGCCCGACCACGCCCGCTGGGACGTCCTGTGGAACTGCGGCCACGCACCCATGTGGGACCTCCCGCGAGTCACGACCGAACTCATCCGCACGACGGCGGCGGGGAGCACAGCGGGGTGAGCGTCCGCATCTATCAAGGACCCCACGCCGACGGTCGACGCAATCCCATCACGTGGGCCTGGCTGCCCTGGCTCTTCGCCGGCATCACCATCGGCGGCCAGATCATCTGGCTGCTCGTGGTCGATGCACGCGATCTGCTCACCATCGCGACGGTGGTCAGTTTCTTCCTTGCCTCCTTCACGCACGCGTGGCTGAGTCGGGGCGCCTGGTGGGCGATCGCCTACGCCGTCATCGCTGCGGGCATCGGCTGGGGCATGGAGGCCATCGGCGTACGCACGGGCATTCCCTTCGGCCGCTACGAATACGCCGACACCCTCGGCCCGATGCTGCTCGGCGTACCCGTCGTGGTGATGCTCGCCTGGGCGATGATGGCGTACCCGTGCCTGCTTGCCGCGCGGCGACTGTCACGGACGACAGCCGGCGTCGTGATCTTTGGCGCCTGGCTCCTCGCCTCATGGGATCTCTTCCTCGATCCCCAGATGGTGTCCGAGGGGCACTGGACCTGGGAGACGCCGGATCCCGGATTGCCCGGAATCCCGGGAATCCCCCTCACGAACTACATGGGTTGGATCATCACGGCGCTCATCATCATGGTGCTCTTGCAGCGCCTGCCCGAGCGCACGCGCTCCGGCGACGGGGTGCCCACCCTCATGCTCCTGTGGGTCTACTGTTCCAACGTGCTCGCCAACGCGGTGTTCTTCGACCGACCCTGGGTGGCGCTGTGGGGCGGCATCATCATGGGCATCGTCGTGCTGCCGTGGGCATGGATCACCTGGACGCGACGGCCATGAACCTCCGTCGTATCAGCCAGGCTGTCGCCGGCACCGGCGCACTCACGGCCAGCGTGCTCACCGCCCATGCGGCAATCAACATTCGACTTGTTCGCCGTCCGCGCGACGAGGCCGTGACCGTGAACGAGCGCGTGTCCGTGCTGCTGCCGGCGCGCGACGAAGCGGGACGCATCACTCCGACCTTGCGCTCATTGCTGGCCCAGGAGGGCCTGCCCGATCTGGAGATCCTCGTCCTCGACGACGGGTCCACTGATGGCACCGGCGACGTCGTACGACAGATCGTCGGCACCGATCCGCGCGTCAAGGTCATCGACGGTCCTGACGACCCGCCGCCCCCGGGGTGGCTCGGCAAGTCCTGGGCCTGTCATCGACTGTCGCAGGAGGCCACGGGCGATGTGCTCGTGTTCGTGGACGCCGACGTCGACCTGACCCCGCGGGCCATCGCCTCCACCATCCATCAGATGCGCGAGGCGGGCCTCGACCTCCTCTCCCCCTACCCGCGCCAGGTCGCCGTCACGCCGGCCGAGCGGATCACGCAGCCGCTCGTGGTCTGGTCCTGGGTCACGGCGCTGCCCATCCGCATTACTGAGCGCAGCCACTACCCGTCGATGGCGGCGGCCATTGGCCAGTTCCTCGTCGTCGACGCCCGCGCGTATCGCATCAGCGGCGGGCACACTGCCGTCGCCGACATGATCATCGAGGACGTCGGTGTGCTGCGGGCGCTCAAGCGACACGGATTCAAGGGCGCGCCCGCTGACGGCAGCGCCGTTGCCAGCTGCCGCATGTACGACAGCGCCGAGGACATCTACGCCGGCTACACCAAGTCGGTCTGGTCGGTCTTCCAACCCGCCATCGCCGCCTACGCGCTGGCGGGCGTGATGGTCGGCGCGTACGTCGCCCCGCCGATCTTTGCGCTCGTCGGCCCGGGCAAGCGCACGCGGATGTGGGGGCTCACCGGCTATGGAGCCGGCGTGCTCGGTCGCTACGTCGTCGCCCGCCGCACCGGTGAGCGCGTGTGGCCCGACGTGCTGGCCCAGCCCGTCTCCATGGCGGCCTTCGCCGGCCTGATCGTCGAGTCGATCCGCCGTCATCGCGCGGGCACCCTCACCTGGCGAGGCCGCGCGATCCCGTGACGATCGCCGTCATCTGCGGCTACGCCCTCGGAGTGCTGGCCGGCTGGTCCTTCTCGCGCAGCGAGCGAGTCGCTGCCATGTGGCGCAAGGTCATCCGCGGGCAGATCGTGCTGGTCTCCGTGTTCGTGTCGCTGCTCGCCGCGTGGCGACTGCCCAGCGTCGCGGACCTGGCGTGGCCCCTCGTCGGCGGTGCGGTCGGCATCCTCCTGGTCGCAGTGGCGCTCATCTCGACGCCGAAAGGATCCGATCGCCTGGGTCGGGCAGTCCTGCGCGGCTGGTCGGCGAGCCCCAACGGCGGCTTCTGGGCGATCCCGGTCGCGACGGCCGTGGCCGGTGCAGCAGCGACCGTGTTCGCCGTGCTCATCGATCGCGTGCTCGTGGTCATCTTCGGCGTCATGACATGGTTGCTCCGTCGCGATGCACCGCTCAAGCAGCAGAAGCGGACCTCGTGGATCGACCAGGCACCGGTCATCGCCCTCATCATCGGCTTGGTCCTCAACTACTTCTCGGATGCGCCCGAGTGGACCGCCGACGCCCTCGAGTGGAGCGCTCCCGCCATGGCCATGGCCGGCGCCGCCGTCTTCGTCGGCTCGGTGCTGCACCCCTCGCAGCGCATTCCCTGGCGTCCGGGCGTGAAGACGTGGACGCTCCTCGTCCTCGTGCGCGTCGCGTTGTTCGTTCCGCTCGCCCTCATCACCCCCGAGCAGGGCATGCATATCGTCTTCCTACTCTTTGCCTTTTCCATCCCCGCGTTCTTCCCGCCGCAGTTGTCGATCCTGTACGGGTACCGCGATCCGGTCGTCGCCGCGGCCGTCCGATGGGGCTGGATCTTCGCGCCGGTCGGTATCGCGGCGGCCGTTCTGGCCGCGCGTGCCTGACGCCCTACGCTGACGATGTGGCACGGGTCATCGTCGTAGGAGCGGGAATGGGCGGTATGGCCGCCGCGGCCCGCCTGCGGGTTAAGGGCCACGACGTCACCATCCTCGAGCAGTCGTCCCGGGCGGGCGGAAAACTGGCGCGCTACGAACGCGACGGCTTCGTCTTCGACACCGGCCCGAGCCTGTTCACCCTCCCCGCCGTGTACCGCGACCTGTTCCTCAAGACGGGTGGTGCACTCGAGGACGCCGTCGATGTCCAGCCACTCGAGACGGCGTTCGGCTATCGCTTTGCCGATGGATCCACCCTTGACGTACCCGGCGTGGATCCCGGCCGCATCGCCCGAGCCATGGGCGACCAGCTCGGCGGCACCGCCGACGGGGACTGGCGTGGGCTCATGGCCCGGGCCGCCGAGGTCTGGCGCATCACGCGCGGACCCTTCCTGCAGTCACCACTCGAGGGCGCCGGCACCCTGGTACGCCTGGCCACCGACCCGCGCGAGGTGCGTGCCGTCGCACCCTTCACGTCGCTGCGCAATCTCGGTCGCAAGCACCTGAAGGATCCGCGGCAGGTCACGTTGCTCGACCGCTACGCGACCTATCAGGGATCCGATCCACGCAAGGCACCCGCCGCCTTGATGACGGTCCCCTACGTCGAGCAGACCTTCGGCGCCTGGCATCTCGGCGGCGGCGTGGCCACGCTCGCCGATGCCCTGGCCGCTCGCTGTGTCGAGCGCGGCGTGACCATGCGCTTCGATGCCGACACCGCCCGCATCCTGACCACCGGCGCTGGCGTGACCGGAGTGCAGCTCGCCGACGGCGAGCGCATCGACGCCGACATCGTCGTCGCGAACTGCGACGCGACCCACCTGTATGAGCAGATGGTCGACGATCCACGCGGACGCAAGCCGCTGCGACGCATTCGCCGCACGACGCCATCGCTCGCGGGGTTCGTGATCCTCCTGGCGCTGCGCGGCCGCACCGAAGGACTGCAGCATCACAACGTGTGGTTCCCGAAGGACTACGACGCTGAGTTCGACGCGGTCTTCGGCGACCGGCCGGTGAGCGACCCCACCATCTACGTGTGCGCGCCCGATGACCCACGCATGCGCCCGGACGACGATCACGAGTCGTGGTTCGTGCTGGTGAACGCCCCGCGGCACGGGGCGGTCGACTGGGACTCCCTGCGCGAGTCTTACGCCGATCACGTGCTCGACGTCATGGCGCGGCGCGGCTTCGACGTGCGCGATCGCATCCTGTGGCGTGAAGTGCGCACCCCCGCGGACCTGGACCGCTCGGTGCGCGCACCGGGCGGATCGATCTACGGCACGAGCAGCAACGGCACGCGCGCGGCCTTCCTCAGGCCGGCCAACATCTCGCCGGTGCCCGGCCTCTACCTCGTCGGGGGCTCAGCTCACCCGGGCGGCGGGCTGCCGCTGGTCGGCATCAGCGCCGAGATCGTCGCGGAGGCGGTCGGCCGCGCGTAGCCGTAGGCTGGCTAGGTGCCTTCCCCGCTCGACGCCGAAGACCTGCGCCCACGGGTGCAGAAGGTGGTCGACGACTTCATCGCCACCCATCACTCACTGCTCGACGGCATCAGTGACGATCTGTCGCCCCTCGTCGACGCGGTGAGCGACCTGCTGGGCGGGGGCAAGCGCCTGCGACCGGCATTCTGCTGGTGGGGTTATCGCGGGGCCGGCGGTCCCGACACCGAGGAGGCACTTCGGGCGGCCGCCTCCCTGGAGTTCCTCCAAGCGTGTGCCCTCATCCACGACGACGTCATGGATGGCTCCGACACTCGCCGCGGCATGCCGTCGGCCCATCATCGCTTCGCCATGTTGCACCGCGGATCCGAGTGGTTGGGGTCACCCGAGGCCTTCGGCGTCGGCGCCGCCATCCTGCTCGGCGACCTGTGCCTGTCGTGGGCCGATGAGCTCCTGCTCACGAGCGGCATGAGCCCCGACGCGCTCGCCCGGGGCAAGCGCGTCTACGACGACATGCGCACCGAGCTCATGGCCGGTCAATACCTCGACCTGCTCGAGCAGGCGCGTGGCGGTGGATCCGTCGAGCGCGCCCTTCTCGTTGTTCGCTACAAGTCCGCGAAGTACACCATCGAGAAGCCCCTGCACCTGGGTGCTGCCCTGGCCGGCGCCGGCCCCGACATCATGGCCGCCTACACCGGCTACGGCCTTCCCCTCGGCGAGGCCTTTCAATTGCGCGATGACGTCCTCGGTGTCTTCGGCGATCCGGCCGAGACCGGCAAGCCCGCGGGCGACGACCTCCGCGAGGGCAAGCGCACGGTGCTCATCGCCACCGCGATGGAGCGAGCGACCCCGGCGCAGGCGGTCGAGATCCGCCGACACCTCGGCGACCCCGGGCTCGATGCGAGCGGCGTGGCCACCTTGCGCGAGGTGATCGCCGACACCGGAGCACTCGCGCACGCTGAAGGGCTCATCACCGAACTCACCGACCAGGCCCTGGCCGCACTCGACTCGGTCGACCTCGCACCGCCCGCCACCGAGGTCCTCACCGGCCTCGCCTACGCAGCAACCCGAAGGAGCGTGTGATGGCCCGCACCGTGAGCGGCCCCACCGACCACGTCATCGTCGTCGGTGCCGGCCTCGCCGGTCTGTCAGCCGCCATGCGCCTCGCCGGCGCCGGACGCCAGGTCACCGTCATCGAGCGCGAGGACACGCCCGGGGGTCGCGCTGGGCAACTCGAACTCGAGGGAGCCTCCGGCAGCTACCGCATCGACACGGGCCCGACGGTCCTCACGATGCCCGACCTCATCGCCGACGCCTTCGACAGCGTGGGCGAGGACATGGACGACTGGCTCGAGCTCACGCCGGTTGCTCCTCTCTACCGCGCGTTCTATCCCGACGGGTCCCGACTCGATGTGCACGCCGATGTCGACGAGATGGCCGAGGAGATCCGCACCGTCATCGGACCCGATGAGGCCGCGGGCTACCGGCGCTACGTCGACTTCGTCTCGCAGCTCTACCGCTACGAGATGACCGACTTCATCGACCGCAACATCGACTCCCCCTTCGACCTGCTCACCCCCAACCTCGCGCGGCTCGTGGGCATCGGCGGTTTCCGCAAGCTCGCGCCCAAGGTGCGCGAGTACCTGCGAGACCCGCGCACCGAGCGTGTCTTCTCCTTCCAGGCCATGTACGCCGGACTCTCCCCCTACGACGCCCTGGCCATCTACGCCGTCATCGCCTACATGGATTCGGTGGCGGGCGTGTACTTCCCCAAGGGCGGCATGCACGCGGTGCCGCAGGCCATGGCCGCGGCCGCCGAGAAGCACGGCGTCGAATTCCGCTACGGCACCGAGGCCACCCGGGTCGAAACGCGCGGCCGCCGCGCCGTCGCTGTGCACACCGCGGCGGGTGAGCGAATCGAAGCCGACGTCGTCGTGCTCAACCCCGACCTGCCCGTTGCCTACCGCGATCTGCTCGGCCGGTCACCGTGGTCAGTGCGCCGACTCGACTACTCCCCGTCCTGCTTCCTGCTACTCGCGGGATCATCGGCGTCGTACTCGCAGATCGCGCATCACAACATCCATTTCGGGCGCTCCTGGAAGGGTGTCTTCCACGAGCTCATCGAGGAGAAGCGCCTCATGAGCGATCCGAGCCTGCTGGTCACCAATCCCTCGCACTCCGATCCGTCGCTCGCCCCCGACGGCAAGGAGATCTACTACGTCCTGTTCCCCACGCCCAACCTCGATGCACCGATCGACTGGCGCACCGAGGGGCCGCGCTACCGCGACGAGGTCGTGCGGGTGCTCGAAGAACGCGGCTACCGCGGCTTCGGCGACGCCATCGAGGTCGAGTCGACCACGACGCCGCTCGACTGGGAGCGACGCGGCATGGAGCGCGGGGCGCCGTTCGCCGCAGCGCACTCGTTCCTGCAGACCGGGCCGTTCCGCCCGTCCAATATCTGGGGCGAGAACGTCGTCTTCGCGGGCTCGGGCACCCAACCCGGCGTCGGCGTGCCGATGGTGCTCGTGTCGGGCCGACTCGCTGCCGAGCGCGTGCTCGGCCGTGATCCGCTCTACCGCTCCCGCGCCCTACGCTGATCGCGTGACGCGAACCGGATCCGGCGGGGCGGCCAAGCCGCCCGTGTCCGGCTGGCTCGACGGGCGGATGCTCGCGCGCTACGGACTCCCCGGGTTCGCAGGTTCGCTGATGCTGACCATCGGCGCGTTCGGCGTCGGTTGGCTGCCGCTGAAGACCGGGGTCGTCGAAATCGCCTACGTCGAGGCGCTGCGGGGCACGACCCTCGGCACGCTGATGTCACGCGCGCTCATCTTCGTCGGCGTGGCCCTGCTCCTGCAGGCCTGGCTGATCCTCGGCCACGACCTGCTCGCCAGCCGCGACGATCCGCACGCACTCACCGATGCCACTCCCGCCAACATGACGGCGATTCTCGTCACCTGGTGTGCCCCGCTGCTCATCGCACCACCCCTGTTCAGCCGCGACGTCTACAGCTACTTCACCCAGGGACGCGTCCTCGACATGGGCGCCGATCCCTACACAACCGGTGTCTCGGTCGTCGACGGCTGGTTCCAAGACGGCGTCGATCCGATGTGGGCCGAGACGCCCACGCCCTACGGTCCGTTCTTCCTGCTCATCTCGCGCGGCGTGGCAAACTTCGCCGCCGATCAGCCAGCCCTTGCCGCCCTCGTCTTCCGAGTCATCGCGCTCATCGGCGTCGCCATGCTGGTCGTCTACGTGCCCCGGCTGGCGTTCCTCCACGGCATCAATCCGGCCCGCGCACTGTGGCTGGGAGTTCTCAACCCGCTCGTGGTCATGCACTTCGTCGCGGGCGCGCACAACGACGCGCTCATGGCGGGCTTCGTCGTCATGGGGCTATGTCTCGCCGCTGAGCGGCACGCAGCGTGGGGAGCCGCTGCCATCGCCCTCGGCGCATCCGTCAAGCCCATCGCCCTCCTCGCGCTGCCCTTCGTCGGGCTCGAGTGGGCCGGACTGCGGTCGAACTGGTGGCAGCGCATCCGGGGCTGGCTGCTGGCCGGCGTGGTCGCCGGTGCCGTCTTCCTCGCCACCGCGCTGCTCGCGGGCGTGGGCTTCGGCTGGATCAACGCGCTGTCGGCGCCCGGCGAGGTGCGCACGTGGCTCTCGCCACCAACCGCGATCGGCATGATCGTGGGCGGTGGCACCACGTGGCTCGGCCTCACGATCGACAACAACATGGCCGTGGCCATCGCCCGGATCATCGGCGCCATCGCCGGCGCCGCCATCGTGCTCTGGCTCATCCTCAAGCCCGAGGGACGCAGTCCGGTGCGCGGGTGTGCCCTTGCCTTCGTGGCCGTCATCGTGCTCGGGCCGGCGTTCCAGCCGTGGTACCTGCTGTGGTTCCTGCCGCTCTTCGCCGTCACCGGTCTCACCGCCGTGCAGTTGCGCTGGGTCATCCTGCTCATCGCCGGCTTTTCCTTGCACGGCATGGCGGAGTCCAGTGCCACCTCCGACAACCTCTTCGAGTTCAGCGATGGTCTCGCGATCCTGGCCGCCTTCGCCGTTGTCGGTCTCGTGCTGCTCGTCAGTCCCCGCGAACGGCGTCTCGTGCTCGGCGGTCCCCTCTCGCACGGTCTGCTACCGGTCGACGCCCCGGCGCAGGCGCGCGCGGAGCAGTCCGTGTTCCGTGGCAGGATCGGGCCACAGGAGGGCGAGACTGCGTGAACGAGCTCGATGCCGCGGGTATCCGCGATGCGTCGCTGCGCGCCTCCTATGAGCGGTGCAAGCGACTCAACGCCGAGCATGGCAAGACCTACTACCTCGCCACGCTGCTACTGCCTCCACGCAAGCGCCCCTACGTCCACTCCCTCTACGGGTTCGCCCGCTACGCCGACGAGATCGTCGATGACCTGTCCTCGACGCTGAGCGATCAGGAGAAGGCTGACTGGCTCGGGTCGTGGGGCGACGAGATCCTGGCCGACCTGCGACGCGGCCGCTCCCACGACCCCGTGGGCCGTGCCCTGGTCGACACGGTGCGCACGTGGGAGATACCGCTGGAGCATTTCGAGGCGTTCCTGCACTCGATGCGCATGGACCTCACGGTGCGCGACTACGCCACCTACGACGCGCTCTTCGAATACGTCTACGGCTCGGCCGCCGTCATCGGCCTGCAGATGGTGCCGATCCTCGAACCCACGTCGCCCGAGGCCTACGACCGAGCCATGGATCTCGGTGTCGCCTTCCAGCTCGCCAACTTCATTCGCGATGTCGGCGAGGACCTCGAGCGCGGTCGGGTCTACCTACCCCTCGACGAACTCGCCGAACACGGCGTCTCGCGTGACGATCTCGAACGCCGTGTGGCCACCCCGGCGATCAAGGCCGCCCTCGCCGCGCAGATCGCGCGCGTGCGCATGCTCGAAGAGCGCTCACGTCCGGGCATCGCGATGCTCTCTCCCGATGCGCAACCCTGTATCGAGGCTGCGCGCGTGCTGTACTGCGGGATTGTCGACGAGGTGGAGAAGATCGACTACGAGGTCTTCGACCGCAGGGCCACGGTGCCGCTACGTCGTCGACTCGCTGTCGCCGGTCCGGCCTGGGCTCGCGCTGTCCGTGCCCGTCGGCGCGGTCGGCACGCGGCCTGATCGCCGCCAGATCGGGGGCCCTGACATCGGCGTGCGCTGCACGCCGCGGCGACCCCAGAACACCCACAGCGCCATCGCGAGCAGGCACAGCGAGAAGCCCATGAGCACGTCCTCGAACGGCTGGAAGAAGATGCGCCCCTGCCCGAAGAAGGGCGGCGGTCCGTCATCCGCCGGCTGATTGCCGATGATCGCCGTGTCGGCATACGTGAAGACGTGCAGCGACGTGAGCAGGCCGTTAGTGACGAACTGGAAGAACAGCACGATGGCGTAGGCCACCCAAAAGCCCTTGCGCGTCACCAGGCGCGTGCGCAGCACGAAGAGGTCGAGCACCACGACGGTGACGACGAAGAGGATCCCGATCTGGGTGTAGGTCACTTCGGGGCCTCATCACCGAGCGGCCATCCCTTGACCGAGCGCACCGCCTCGAGGCTGAGGATCGAGGCGAGCGGCACGACGAGGAAGAAGATGAGCTCCTCGATCGGAAGCAGTCCGAAGAGCTGCACGCCGAGGGTGCGATCGGGATCGATCGCCCAGTGCCCGGTGGCAATGGCCCAGATATCCCAGATCACGAAGACGACGACCGGGACCGACAGGGCGAGAAGCAGTCGCTTCCATCGACGGAACACGCGCGTGCGCAGCGCGATCTCCAGCCAGGCCGAGCCGAAGAAGATGAAGGCGAGAACGCCGAGATAGGTGAGTCGCTCCACGGGGCTCAGCCCACCAGCTTGGAGTGGTCCCACGACACGACGCGGTCAGGCACCAGCCGCATCGCGGCCTGCTTGACCGCTGTGGGTCGATAGGCCTCGCGGACCGCGGGGACGTCGACGGGATCGAGACCTTCGTACTTGACGAGCAGGCCGGCCGCGATATCGCAGATGAGCTCGATGTCGTCGGAGATCTCCAGGGTGCCGGTGATCTGCACGCCACGGAGCTCGGCGTAGCGCTCGCCGTCTTCGACAAGGATCGATACGCGCGGATCACGACGTACATTCGCGACCTTCTGCGACTTGGCATAGGTGCGCATCCACAGCTCACCGTCGCGGAGGACGAACCACATACCGACGGGATCGGGGACGCCGTCGGGGCCGATCGTGGCCAGGATCAGAGTGCGTGCCTGCGCGAGGTAGGAATCCACCTCTTCCGGGGTCATGGCGATCTCAGCGCGGCGGCTCACCCATCCATCCTGCCCAGGGTTCGCGCGGGCTGCCACGCCGGACCCGCGCATCCCCGGATGGGGGCAAACCCCGACCTAGACTCGGGAACGCCATGGAGACCCCTACCCAGCCGGTCCGGCCCGGCGGGTCGGCACAGCCGCCCCTCTCGGGCTCCACCGCCCAGGACCCCCTGGTCGGCACGATCGTGGACGGCCGCTACCGGATCATCGGCCGCCTCGCGCGCGGCGGGATGGCGACGGTCTACGAGGCAGTCGACACCCGGCTCGATCGCACCGTGGCCCTGAAGGTGATGAGTCCGGCGCTGGCCGAGGACGCCGAGTTCATCGCGCGCTTCCGTCGCGAGGCACGTGCGGCCGCCCAGCTCAGCCACCCCCACGTCGTAGCCGTCTACGACCAGGGCGAGGCCGACGGCGTTCCCTACCTCGCGATGGAATTCATCTCCGGGCGCACCCTGCGCGATGTGCTGCGCGACTACGGCGCCCTCACGTCCGAGCAGGCACTGACCATCCTCGACCCCGTGCTCGAGGCACTCTCGGCTGCCCACGATGCCGGCTTCGTCCACCGCGACGTCAAGCCCGAAAACATCCTCATCTCCGACGACGGACGCGTGAAGGTGACCGACTTCGGCTTGGCGCGCGCGGTCACCAATGTCACCTCTGCCACCCAGGGAATGCTCATCGGCACGGTGGCCTATCTCTCGCCGGAGCACGTCGAACGCGGCGACGCGGATGCGCGATCCGATGTCTACGGCGCCGGTATCTGCCTGTTCGAGATGGTCACCGGCCAGGTGCCCTTCGCCGCCGAGAACCCGCTCACCGTGGCCTACCAGCACGTCAATGTCGATGTGCCCCCCGCGTCGTCGCTGCGCCCCTCCATTCCCCCCGACGTCGATGCGCTCATCGCCACCGCCACCCGTCGTGATCCTGCCGCGCGCTATCCCGATTGCCGCAGTTTCCTGTCGGACGTTCGACGCGTGCGCCGCACTCTGCCTCCGCCGCAGCCGCTGTCGCGCGCGACCCAGGACACGCTCGTCGTTGCGCCGGGCGATGTTCCCCCCGCTGTCGTCACCGCGCGACCGCTCGCCCCCGGAGAGGTCCCGGCGGGTCCGCGGCCGATCCGTCAGCGACGACGCGGCCGCGGATGGCTCATCGCCCTGCTGCTCCTGCTGCTGGCGGTGGGCGGCGCAGCCGCTGCCGGCTGGTACCTCGCCGCCGGTCCCGGCAAGCAGGTCACCGTGCCCGGCGTCATCGGCATGGATCAGGCGGCCGCCACCGCCGCACTCCAGCAGGTCGGTCTCACCCTCGAAGTCGCCGGCGAGGACTACAGCGAGACCGTGGCCGCGGGCCTGGTGATCTCCGCCGATCCCGAGCCCGGTGGCTCGGCGGCCAATGGATCGGCCGTCTCCGTGATCCTGTCTCTCGGGCCCGAGCGCTACGCCGTTCCTCAGCTCACCGGTCTCACCCTCGATGAGGCCAAGGCCGCTCTGGCCGAGGCTCAACTCGCCCTCGGCACCGAGTCCCTCGCATTCGACGCCGTCATCGCCACCGGCAAGGTGATCGAGAGCGTGCCGGCACAGGGCGAGTTGCTCAAGCCCGGCACCGTCGTCGACATCGTCGTCTCCAAGGGCCCCAAGCCCGTGAAGATCCCCGGGCTCGCCGGCACCGACGCCGAGCAGGCCAAGTCCCAACTCGAAGGCGCCGGGCTCGTCGTCACCACGACCGAGGAGTTCTCGACCGAATTCGCCGAGGGCCTGGTCATCTCCACGACCCCGGGCAAGGGCGAACGAGTCGACGTCGGTGGCACGGTCACGCTCGTCGTGTCGAAGGGCCCGCCACCGGTCGAAGTGCCCTATCTCATCGACATGCCACGTGACGATGCCGTGTACCTGCTCGACAGTCTCGGCTTCGAGGTCGTCATCAACGAGCCGGCATTCACGCCGCTCGATCGCGTCATCAGCCAGGATCCCTCGTCGGGCACGATGCTGCCCTTCGGTAGCACCGTCACCATCACGATCATCTAGCGCTACAGCAGCGCACCCTCGTGCTCCAGCAGGAGCACCTTCAGGTCAGGGCCGAATCCATAGGCGCTGATCGTGCCGTCGGTGTGGATGATGCGATGGCAGGGCACGAACGGCGCCACGTGGTTGAGGGCGCACGCCGTGCCCGCCGCGCGCACGGCCTTGGGATTTCCCGCCATCCTCGCGAGGTCGGCGTAGGTGACGGTCGTGCCGCCCTTGACGCGGCGCATCGCCTTCCAGGCCTTCTGCTGGAACGGCCCGCCCGGCTGGTCGACCGGCACGTCGAGGATGGCGTCGACATCGCCGTCCACCCACGCGATGATCGCGTCGCTCGCCCCATCGATGTGACGCACCTTGCGCGCTGACTCAAGGTCGATGTGCGCGGCATCGGAATCACGCGGGGCACCGAACCACGAGGCCACGACGACACCGTCTTCGTCGGCCACGATGCCGACGGGCTTCCAGGGAGTCTTCACAGTCGTGCGGACGAGCGAGGCGAAGCGACGCGAGCTCATGCTGGCACCGCCTCGCGGGGGCTGACGCCGAGTTCCTGACGCACGAGCCGCCGCAGGTGCCGGTCGCTGATGTGTAGTCGCTCGGCCGCCTCTTCGACGGAGAGTCCCAGCCGCAGGTAGGCCAGAGCCTGACGCACGATGTCAGCCCGGAATACCTGCTGGGGATGCTCGGCGTCGGGGCGGCAGCGACGACAGGGGCGGAACCCTGCCGCCAGCGCCGGTGTGAGCTCGTCGAACCACACGATGTTCTCGGGGCGCGGTGCGCGACTGGCACAGCCGACCCTGCACACGATGCCCGTGGTGCGTACGGCGTACAGGGTGCTCACAGGCTCATCCTGCCTGTTGGCGACGGTTCGGGCTAGGCCAACACCGGACCTGCAATTCGGGCGGGGTGCCTAGCGCTTGAGCAGCATGTCGGCCACGAGGAAGGCCAACTCGAGAGACTGCTCGCGGTTGAGGCGCGGGTCGCAGGCCGTCTCGTAGCGCTCGCCGAGGCCGTCTTCGGCCAGGCCGCCCGAGCCGCCCACGCACTCGGTGACGTCGTCGCCGGTGAGTTCGATGTGGATGCCGCCCGGAATCGTGCCGAGCGCGCGATGCACCTCGAAGAATCCCTCGACCTCGCCGATGACGTCATCGAAGGAACGCGTCTTGTGACCGCTGCTGGCCTCGAAGGTGTTGCCGTGCATGGGATCGCACACCCACACGACGGGATTGCCGCTGGCCTCGACCTTCTGCACGATCGCGGGCAGGGCCTCGCGGACCTTGCCGGCCCCCATGCGCACGATGAGGCTGAGGCGCCCCGGCACGCGGTCGGGGTTGAGCACCTCGACGGCCTCGAGGATCTCCTCGGGCGATGCCGTCGGGCCGACCTTCATGCCGATGGGATTGCGAATCGTCGAGGCGAAGTGCATGTGGGCGCCATCGAGCTGACGCGTGCGCTCCCCCACCCACAGGAAGTGGCCGGATACGTCGTAGGGCAGGCCGGTGCGCGAGTCGATACGGGTGAGTGCCCGCTCGTAGTCGAGGCTGAGCGCTTCATGCGCGGCGTAGAACTCGACGCGCTTGAACTCCTCGGGATCGGCGCCGCACGCCTGCATGAAGGACAGCGCACGATCGATATCGGTCGCCAAGCGGTCGTAGAGCTGACCGGCCGTCGACTCGCGCACGAAGTCCTGGTTCCACGCGTGCACCTGCCGCAGGTCGGCGTAGCCACCCTGCGTGAACGCGCGGATGAGATTGAGGGCCGCGCCTGATGCGTGGTAGGCGCGCAGCATGCGAGCCGGATCGGGGCGACGTGACTGCGGATCGAACGCGATGTCATTGACAGCGTCACCGAGGTAGCTGGGCAACTCGATGCCGTCGCGGACCTCGGTGGGCTTACTGCGCGGCTTGAAGTATTGGCCGGCGACGCGCCCCATCTTGACCACGGGCAGCGAGGCCGCGTAGGTGAGCACGATCGACATCTGGAGCACGGTCTTGAGCCGAGCGCGAATGGAGTCGGCCGTGTTGGCGGCGAACGTCTCGGCGCAGTCACCGCCGGTGAGGACGAAAGCGTTGCCCAGGGCTGCCTCACCGAGCTGCTCGGTGAGGGTGTCGCACTCGCCGGCGAATACCAGCGGGGGCTGGGAGCGCAGATCGGCCAGGACCAGGTCGAGGGCGTCCTGATCGGGCCACACAGGCTGCTGCCGGGCAGGCAGATCCGGCCAGATGATCGAGGACATGCCCACCAGGGTACGGGGCGGGTCGACCTCAGCCAAAGAAGGCCGCGGCCTCCTCGTAGCGCGCGAGGGGCACGGTCTTGAGAGTGCCGGTCGCGTCAGCCAGGGGAACGCGCACGATGTCGGTGCCGCGCAGGGC
>NBNH01000144.1 GCA_004379115.1 Actinomycetales bacterium mxb001 | reverse complement strand
CTTACAATTATATAAACCTAATTAATAGCCCCTTCAAAAGAACCATACTTTTCTTTATAAAGCTGTAAATACTTTTTCTTAATATAAGCTAGTTTGTATACCTCAGGTTCAAAAGGCGGGACGTTAGTAGAAGCAGCTAAGAATAACTCTTTATCTCCATAACCGTCGTATAAGGGCGGTAGGGAGTCGTTAGCTAAGCTAAGGGTAGAATTATCAGAAGCTAGGTCTAGAGGGCTTACAACCTCTTGTAGGGTGGCTGTAGGTTGTTCTGTAATTATAGCCCCGGCGGGCTGTTCTTCACTTAATATCTCTAACTCGCTCTCTTCTTTATACTCTTCTCTCTCTTCTACTTCGCTATCTTCACTAATTAAATCCTTTGGATCTTTATGCTCATCACAGTAATATACAGGTACTATACAACAATTCCATTTAACACAGCGCGCGCTATTAAGAACTGGATCATAAACAGAAAATGCACAGTTTGCACAACATTTAGCTAACCTATAATCAGGTATAGCACACGTTTCAAGCATTGATGAATCCCCTGCTGGTAGTGCGTATACATAATCAGATAACTTTATATGGTCTTGTTTCGGTTCTTGTTTCGGTTCTTGTTTAGGGTCTTGTTCTCTTTTAACAGGATTTTCTACTACTTTTTGTACCTCGTGAGGTAGTAAAGTTTCTGATTGCACTACAATAGGCTCAACTTCTATTTTACCTACTTCTTCTAAGTCCGTACCATTCATTAGCATAGATATTAATTGGTTGTCGTTCATATATGGAATCTAAATCTTTTTTGTTGTCATTCTTTAATATTTATAAAGACCTAAGTATTACAGAAGCTAATATGCTGTCAAACCATATAGAGGTTAACTACTCAACGCCTAATGGCAAAGAAGAGTTACAAATAAACTTTGAGTCAATACCCGGTTTCTACCAATATGCACAAAACATAGTTGAAGTACAATCTAAAATCCTAAATCTAAAAGTTGACTATTCAACTATAGAGTTATCTATAGCTAACATGTATATACAGGAGTTAATAAAAAAAACTATAAATTACTCAAGTATCAAACATGGAAAACTAATGTATATAGTTAACTCAAAAGAAATATCTGTAACTTTACCTTCTAAACCTGTTCTGGATACTATATATAACAATCTTTTACTATGCAGCCTTTTAAATATTGGTTATGTAATAAAAGAAGTTAAAGGGAGTCATTTTATATTTAGCTGTGAGCAGTTAATACAAAATATGGTTACAGAAACGTCTTGTACTTGTGACTACTTTAGTTTTTATAGAGAATGTGAGCATAATAGGTCAGCTAAGTCTTTATTAAAAAATAGAGGTGTAGTAAAACCTATTATTAGTACATGGTAAAAAGATAGCCCCCGGGCTACCTTTTATCCCTAGCTTTTATCTGTTTTGTAGTAGAACCCGTTGACCTGCCAGGTTTACCAGCACCATTTGGTCCTATATCTGATACCTGTGTCTTTTGTCTCGGTTCAATAACTACTTGCTGTATAAACCTTAAATCATCCGGCTCTATCTGTCTTCCTCCTAGTCTTACCATCTGTCTTATCATCTTCCAGTCTTCATCGTTTCTAGGGTTCAAACAACCTATCTCTGTTAACCCTTTAATTACCTGCATAGTCGCTACTCTATCCTCAGATCGGTCTGAATATATCCTAGTAAACCTGGGAGGTACCTTCGCTGACTCTCTATTGAAATTCCACTGAATCAATAAGGTAAATACCTGCTTTATTAACGCCGCTGTTAATTGCTCCCTTTTAGCCTCTAACGATTCATAAAATACCTCCATCCTTCTTTCTACAGACTCCGGGTTTAAGCCTAAACTCCTGTCTGATATCAAAAAATATGGTATTATGTGTCTTACACACTCTTGATCTGAGTACCCTATCGCATCTAAATAAGTGTTCCCTATTATATCCGCTTGGGATATAGAACCAACTTCAGGCCGGGCACCGTCAATATTAAAAGGCAACATTAAGGTGTTCTTGATTCCTTCATCAGCGTCTATCTGCTCTTTTAGTAAGTCAAAGGTAGTTATAGGTTCCTCTTCCCCTGTAGATGGATTTACTCTGGACTGATTTGTAGGTGAACTAGTAGAAGCTATCCAGGTTAACCTATGACCAGCTTTCTCCATATAAATCATCATCAAATCTATTAAAGCATTCTTTAAACGTTCCCATTTATAACATGGGGCTACTAAAGATTGACCATAATAATTACCAAAGTCTTGTTCATTACATAAATAAAGAACTTTCCATAAGTCTAACTTTTTTTCTGCTGTAGTAGACCCAACAACCGTTTGGTATACCCCAGACTTTCTATGCCCATCCCACGTCGGCTCCCCATCTACTAATCTCCCTTTCTTATTTGTGTAAATAAATATAGTAGATGGATGATAGGTAATTATATCCGCTAACGTTAATCTACCAAATTCTAAATTAAACATTAGTTCTGATACCGAGGAACCAGCCCAGGATTTAGTAAACTCCGCTACTCTTAAACAGTTCTTCCAGCTTACCCCTATTGTGTCCTCCATACGCCTTAAATTCGTATTTAGAAAATCAGCTATTTCTGGATCTGGGTGCGTTACATCCCCTATAGTAGATATTACATAATCTATTAGAGTGTTTAAAGCAGTCTTAATAGTTAAGTCTTGTTTAGCTAACCTTTCGTACAATCTAATACGCACATGAGGTAAACGGCGAGCATAAGTAAGAGAGCTATGCATACCTAGCTGAGTAAATTTACCTCGAGCTGAACGTTTATCTGGATAATCTATATCAGTCATTTTAGTCACTAAAGCTACAACTTAACCATATACCTTGCCAAAAGAACTATTAGAAGAGCCGAATTTAAGTTGACTGTTATACTCTATGCTCTTCATTTCTAGTTGCCTTTCTTGCTCTTTACGTTTACTTTCTTGCTCCCTTGCTATATTAGCTACCTCAAAAGCTAACGCTCTTTTAATACAGTCCGGTAAGCCATATTGCTTAACAAATACACATTCTTTAAGCCCTAACCAATCTATTATGTCAAGTTTAACATATTGGTTAATGGCTATAAAACTACTTAAATCATACCGTTTAGAGAAATACTCAGACTCAGCATCAAGACGAAGATTTTCACTTAAAGTAAAATTATCCGCTTCTTGTTGTGTGTTAAAGATAGGCCCGCGCTGTATCGGATACCATTCTGGATATATACATAATCTACCTGATATTAGTATGTTAACCGCCATCGGCTTTGCCGGCACATAATAACAGTAAGGTAGATTACCTTTACCTATATCTAAACTTGTGTAGCGGATGTCTGTGTAGTATCTACTGTGCGGGGTGTAACAGACTTGCTGCTCCCAAAGGCGGCTCTCAATTTCTGCTTGTTTAATTTCCCCCTCTTTTTTGCCTCTTCTGCCGCCTTATCATCTAACAAGAAAGCATTAACGAATACCATCGCTAAAAACTGTACTAACTCAATGCTCTCCCCACTAAATACTTCAATTGGGTCTTTATAAGGCTCTACCTCTTTCCCATCAATGTGCGTCAAACACATAGCTAGTAAATACTCATCTAACGTACACCCGTTCTCTGAGGCACTCTTCCAACTATTATCAGCTTTCCATTGCGCCCCTGTATTGGGTCTCACAAAAGTATAACTACGTCCGCTAGGTGTAATTAATGCAGGCACTACTATAGACGGCCGGGGCTCCCCTTTTCTCTGTTCTAATGCAAAATTCCTAGCAGCCTTTTGTTGCTCTTCATCCGGAAAACATGTAGCAATAAACTCTTGCATTATAGCTTGACGATCGTCAATAGCAAAGGGTTCTAATCTAGATGGTAAATCCTGTGGGTCTATCGCTAAAGCTTTTCCCTTTTTTCTTATCTCAGCAATAAGATAAGCAAATAATAGTTCCTCAACACTATATGGGGGCCTCTGCTCTCCCTCTCTTGTAGGGTATGGATATAACCTCTTTACTTTGGTGTAATCCCCATAATCCGGTACGTAAAAACTTACTGTCAATACCTGATTAGGGGTTGAAGATGCATCAATTGTTAAAACCTGTTTACCATTCATATATTATTAGCTCTTTACCTGTTTATATTGTCTTAAAGTTCTGCTATATAAAACCTAAACAAATCTAGACTTTATTTTCTACTTCAATGGGAGCATAGGAGCAGTTATCCCTCAGTAGACTTTCACGCCTCAGCCAGACGCGATAAAGTGATTACCTATAAATACTCTACGCTTAATATAACTATAAAAAATGGACGAAGAAGAAAAAACTACTTCTGCAGGGTATGACTCTGACTTTGACTCGGACTCTGATACCTTCGATGAATCTACCCCTAAACGTCACCCTAAAGATGATGTTTTCCAAAGCCTAGTAGAATACAACATGAACGCGGGTAGCCCTATTACCCAGTTTTTCTCTAGCTTTGATGAAAACTCTGTGGACCCCTTTGCCGCAGCTAAAAAACATAGCAACGATTTCTTTAATAAAACAACTCAAGCCTCTTTTAATTATGACCAACTAGAACTTCGTAAACGTACCGAACTTTTAGTTAACTACCAAGCTTCTAGACTCCAAAACTCCCTCGATACCTACCTCCATCAAATGGAGCGGGCTACTCTTTATAATATAAACAATACACAAACCGTTAACAGCACTACTAGTAATCGTGACCTATACAGCGCTGACGGTTTTATCTCTAGACCTACTCACTACGACCTCTCCTCCCTCTTTAATAGCCAACAAAACCAAGACCTCACACTACGCACCTCTCTTTACCAAGTACAAGAAAATAATGTCTTTTCCTCCCTCGCTAACCGCCCTGGTTCCGTTGAATTAGTTACTCAATCCTATCTAAAAAGTCCTCTACCTCAAATTAACTCTGATAACTTAGAACTTATTAAAAGACAAAATCAAACCTCTATGAATGTACTCTTAGGGAATGATATCGCTACTAAAGTTCTTACTGATAAAGGTAAATCTGTCGCTACTATCGGTTTTAATAACTTTAGCCTCCACGCTAAAGTCGGTTACCTTTATGATAAATCTGATCCCAATACCTCTACTGTCTCTTTTATTAGTACTCAAAACGTTACTGACGCTCTAAGCCGCTCTCACACCACTGAGGAAATGCTTATCTTACGCCGACATAACTTTGATGATTCCGCTAGAACTACTATACGCAACAACTTAATACAAGAACTTAAAGATATAACAGATAGTATCTATGATATCGCTTCTACTGTTACTTATAACACTGCTAAGATGGTTATAGCTGATGCTTTAGAACTATTAAAAACGGCTGACCCTAAAAAGTTTGTAGAAGAGATTAAATCTAGTTTCCTTGCTAAATCCACTGCAAAAAGCGGTGCTAATAGAACTGTCTTTATTAAAGATGAAATACAAACAGAACTCTTGAAGAGACTTCAACAAGTTGCTAAGGATACTAATGGCGGAAAAGTTGTTATCTCTATGCAATATGTTGAAAGTCTTTTTATCCAAAAACGTCCTGCTAATGCATCTACTACATCCTATATTGATTCAGGGCTTAAAGACTATAACAATAAAATAAGAAGAAACCTACTAAAAGTATTCCAACAATTAGCTAGAGAAGATAGGTTAAGCATCGGTGTGGCCGGTAAAAGCTATGGGGATACACAAGGTCTATTTCCTTTATTAGATAGATACTATAATGAAGAGTTAGCTAAAACTAAAGATCAAGGAGATGATTTATATAAACTTGCTAAAAAGACTATGACAACTCTCATAGAACATAAATCGTTTTCTATTTTACCCACTAGGTTTGCACATAGTAAAAGCTTTGCTGTTATAGATGATACAGACTCTCAAAACCCTAAACTTTTACAATATGGTTTAGGGTCTAGTAATCTATCTTACAAGGCTTACTCAGATAACCTTGAAGTATTTATGATGTTAGATAAAAATACAATAGAAGGTCTAACAGATAAAGAACAAAAAGAAATAGCGGACTATTACTACTATGGTGTTAGCAACTTCTCTCGCCTTAAGCGTAATGCTAACCTTAGTTCCCCCACCCAACGAAGGGGTAGTCAAACGCAAACTGATGAACTTATTAAAATTCTTAAATCAATGGGAGGTGTTTACTCCACTGAGGGTACTCCTAAAGATAAAAACTTCTCCTACACTATAATTTATGACCCTGATACTTATAAGCGTATAGGTGTTGATATAAGTATAGGATCCTTAAATGGGGATCTTCCGGGTTATAGTTTTTCAGTTACGTTAGGACAAGAAGAAGGAATAAGAGGAAACATAGAGCCAGTAGCTTACTTATCAAAAACAGGTAGAGTTATAAACGGTATGACGTTTGTAAATAATAGTAGCCGCGCGCTTAAAGTATTAGGTACTAAAACACTAAAACCACGAGAACAACAGTCTTTTAACGCCCTTGAAGTAGTAGGCGGCTTGGTTAATACTATGCAACATATGCTTACTTTTGAGGCTACACGCGGCTCTATGAATCAAGCTCTTAATATTATGACTACTGCTGATAAAACAAACGCAGTACAAAAAATATTAGGCACTATTCTCAGCCTCGAAATGAATAAACATAATCTTAACTCTTTGTCCTCCAGAGAAGGAAACTTTAGCTCACTCCTACAACTACTACAATCCTCTAATATCGACTCTAAACTTAAAGTTAAAATCCTCCAAGATTCTATTAATCGACTTAAAACATACGATAGAGTAACCTCTATGCCTGGTATGTTACCCTCACACCTAAAACCTAGAGAAAGTTTAATAACCGACTTATATAAAAACATAGAGATACAAAACCTATTCAAATCTCGTAAACATGCAAAGGATCAAGCAGATTTAATAGTATCTAAC
>NBNH01000143.1 GCA_004379115.1 Actinomycetales bacterium mxb001 | reverse complement strand
GGTAGACCCGGTCGATAGCGGCGAGTTCACCCGCGTGGCCGCGCGCCTGGTCAACGCTGCCTTCAGCGTCTCGGTCCCTGCGCGGGTGGGCACCTTGGTGTCCAGCCACGATTCGACACCACTCGATCCGGATCTAGTGCGCGCCCTGGAGGGGCTGATCGACGCGTACGGGCATGTCACGGTGCGTAGCTTCAGCGATGGACGACACGACCACCTGTCACTCGAGCTTCGCGAACCCAGCACGTCAGGCCTTCACGAGGATCCCGGACTCCGTCAGACCTATTCGGATGGCGTCAGCGTCGACGTGAGCACGGAGCCGAATGGCAGCATGATCGTGATGGTGTCGCGCCCGGTGCGCGAACTCGTCAACGCGTAGGGATCAGGCGTCGACGATCTTGTGAATTCCTAGTCTGCCCTACTGCGGCCCAGCCTCCAGTGCGTGCAGGTCGACGAGATCCTGCGGGCGTCCCGTCGCACGCTTATTTGCCTTCAATCCGTCCAATCCGATGAAGGGGACAGCCCTCCCGTCCATCTGCACGTCGAGCCTGCCGGCCCAGCAGGCCTCAAAGTCGACTCCGCTGGGAGACGTGAGAATGTCAACACGATTCGGCGGATAGCCCAACTGAATAACGACGTCTTCATCAAGAAAATCGTCTACGCCTAGCCCCATGTCGCCGAACCCAAACTCCTCCAGCGCCTCTACGAGACGCTCGGCGTTAGTGGCCTCAGGCCACACCCAGAGGTCGAGGTCTTTGGTCAGACGGGGCACGCCGTGGGCGGCCAACGCCCATCCCCCGACGATCAGGTAACGGACGTCATGACGAGCGAAGCACTCGAGCAGTTCTCGGAAGTCCCGGTTCAGTCTCAACGGTCCACCCCTCGAACTCACGTCGCATGTCCACGAGCGCCATTAGTCGCTCCTCGACGGGACGAGATAACCAGAACTTCAGATCAGTCTCCGCAGCGGACATCGACGTGCGGGTGACCACTCGGGCAATGCCGCTCATGGCCCAATCCTAGTGCCAAAGAGGCATCCCAGTATTGGCGGCCGATCAGGCATCGACAATCTTGTGCAGCCAGGCGTGCTTGTCGGGCACCTGCCCGGTCTGGATGTCGAGCAGCGCCTTGCGCAGCCGCATCGTCACCTCACCGGCATTGCCATCGCCGACGGTCCAGTTGCCGATGCGCGACTTCACGTGGCCGACCGGCGTGACGACGGCAGCGGTGCCGCAGGCAAACACCTCGGTGATCTCGCCCGACGCACAGCCGGCCTGCCACTCCTCGACGCTGATGCGTCCCTCGTCAGCGCGGATCCCGAGGTCCTGCGCGACGGTAAGCAGTGAGTCGCGGGTGACCCCTGGCAGCAGCGCACCGGTGAGCGAGGGAGTCATGATGCGCGCCTGGTCGCCGGAGCCGAAGACGAAGTAGAGGTTCATGCCACCCATCTCCTCGATCCAGCGGTGCTCCGCCGCATCGAGCCAGACGACCTGGTCACAGCCGTGCTGCATCGCCTCCGCCTGCGCCACCAGCGAGGCGGCGTAGTTGCCGGCGCACTTGGTCTCGCCCGTGCCTCCGGGAGCCGCCCGCACGTAGTCGTCGGACAGCCAGACCGTGACGGGCTTGATGCCCTTGGCGAAGTAGGCGCCGGCCGGCGAGGCGATGAGCAGGAACTGGTAAGTGTTGGACGGCCGCACGCCCAGGCCGATCTCGGTGCCGAGCATGAATGGGCGCAGGTAGAGCGAGGTCTCGCCGCCGCTGGGCACCCAGTCGCGATCGGCGCTGACGAGCGCCGCGATCGCGCCGATGAAGAGTTCCTCAGGGACCTCGGCCATGGCCAGGCGCCGCGCGGAGTTGTTGAAGCGGGTGCTGTTCTTCAGCGGCCGGTAGAGCCAGATCGAGTTGTCGGCGTGACGGTAGGCCTTCATGCCCTCGAAGATCGCCTGGCCGTAGTGCAGGAAGTTGGTGGCCGGATCGAAGGTGAGCGGCTGATAGGCGACGAGCTCGGCGTCGTGCCAGCCCTTGTCCTCCGTCCACGTCGCTCGCACCATGTTGTCGGTGTAGTACTTGCCGAACCCGGGGTCGGCGAGGATCTCAGCGCGACGCTCCGCAGATGCCGGGTTGGTATTGGGATTGCTGACGATCGGCCACAGGTGCGTGTCGGCGAGCGAGGGCGAAGTCGTCATGGCAGTTGAGGCTACTCCTGCAATTACCCGGCCGCGCCCGCGGCGAGGGCGTCGCCGATCTGGCTGGTCGAGCGCACGGCCGATCCGCGCGAGGCGAGGTCGGCCTCGACCGCAGCCTCGACCTGGGCCGCCTTGGCCTCCTCGCCCACGAAGTCCAGCAGCAGCGCCAGGCTCATGACGGTGGCCGTCGGGTCGGCCTTGCCCTGTCCGGCGATATCGGGAGCCGAGCCGTGCACCGGCTCGAACATGCTGGGGTTGCTCCGGCTCGGGTCGAGGTTGCCGCTGGCCGCCAGGCCGATTCCGCCGCAGATGGCAGCCCCGATATCGGTGAGGATGTCGCCGAAGAGGTTGTCGGTGACCACGACATCGAAGCGCTCCGGCTGGGTGATGAAGAACATCGCCGCCGCATCGACATGCTGGTAGTCGGTCTTCACGTCCGGGTACTCCGCTGCGACGCGATCGAAGGTGCGCTTCCACAGGCTGCCGGCATTGGTGAGCACGTTGGTCTTGTGCACGAGCGTCACGTGCTTGCGGCGCTTCATCGCGCGAGTGAACGCCTCGCGGATGATGCGCTCAGCGCCATAGGCGGTGTTGATGCTCTCCTCCGTCGCGACCTCCTGGGGCGTGCCGCGGCGCAGCACGCCACCGGCGCCGACGTAGGGGCCCTCGGTGCCCTCGCGGTAGACGACGAAGTCGATCTCCTTCGGCCCCTTGCCGAGCAAGGGCGAGGTCACACCCGGGTAGAGCTTCACGGGCCGGTAGTTGACGTGATGGTCGAGGTTGAAGCGCAACGGCAGGAGGATCCCGCGCTCCAGGACCCCGGGCGGCACGCTGGGGTCGCCGATGGCGCCAAGCAGGATGGCGTCGTAGCCGCGGAGCTCCTCGAGGACCGAGTCGGGCAGGGTCTCGCCGGTGGCGTTGTAGCGGCGGGCGCCCAGGTCGTATTCGGTCGTGGTGACGACCATGTCGCCCTTGACGGCGTCGAGCACCTTGAGGGCTTCGGCGACCACCTCGGTGCCGATGCCATCGCCGGGGATGAGGGCAAGGTTCAGCGTGCGTGACATGCGGGGAAGGCTAGTGGGCTGCGGCGGCGATCAGGACGCCAGGTACCGCCGGAGTGCCTCGCGCATGATCACGCTCGCGGTGGTGCCTTCGGCCTCGATCCGTGACTCCAGGTCGCCAAAGAGTTGGGGGTCGAGCCGCACCTGCACGACCCGGGATGGTCCGTCGCCCAGCGTGGGTCGGCCGCGCCTGAACCTGCCGAGTTGATGAGGCTCGTAGCCCCGCTCGGCCTCGGCAGCCCAAGCGTCCAACTGTTGGTCAGTTGGAATCCCCGGGTACTTCCAGTCGTCGTAATCGACATCGGTCTGGCGAATGCGTCTACTCGTCATGCCTTCGGCTCTCCGTCAGATACGGCACATACTTGCGTCTCATGGGCATGGCATGGATCACTCGCCCCACGTCGTCAGTGGCACGAACCGTGATGACCTCCATGAGCCTTCCGGCCGAGTCGGCTCCCAAGTGGAGCGTCACTCCCGGGCTTTCGTACATGGCCATCAGCCTCCGCACCGCGTGGACGAGCACGTGGAGGATGTCCACATCGGCCACGCCATGCTTGCGAGCGCTCGGGAGAATTCGCACCCAACCATGGCCCTTAATGTAGTACATAAGTCAAGGTCAGCGGACGACGCTGGCCTTGACCGCCGTGCCGGTAGCGACGAGGGAGTCGTCGCCGATGGCGAGGGTGCCGCTGATGGGCGCCGAGAGAGAGATGGTGAGCGTCTCTCCGCTTGGCTCCTGGCGCAGCGCGGTCACGCGCGAGAGGTCGCCCGAGCGGCGCGCCTGCAGGTCGATCGACAACGTGGCCGTGTGCTCCATCGACGGGCCGCCGGGAGCGGAACGGCGTACGACGACACCGACGAGCGTGGGATCGACGGCCAGGCTGGTGAAGCCCGCCGCCATGCGGGGCATTGCCATGGCGCCCGGGGCGGCGGTCACGGTGGTGACGACGCAGCCGGCGAGCGTGCAGTCGGTGCGCTCGAGCAGGAAATCCAGGGGCATCGGCTTGGTGGTGCGGGCCTTGCCGTCGCCGGTCGTCGCGAGACCGACGCTCATGCGTCCGATCCAGCCTGATCCGGCGAGGTCGACGGTCGCGGTACGGCGTATCTCGGGCTGGTCGACCGGGGTCTTGGCCAGGGCCGGCGGGGCGATGGCCGCGAGGGCCAGGGCGAGGGCGGTGAGAGGGACAAGGCGGGTCGTGCGCATGGGTCCTCCGATCGTGGATGGGACCCGGACGGTAGGAAGGAATGGGCGCTTGACGGCCGGTCGAGCCGACGGTCGTGGAGGGCCGTGACGATCCGCCCCTGTGGATAGCCCTCGTGAGGCTGCTACCCTGGGCGCGATGTCTTACGCGCGACTGCTCCTTGGCAGCCGCGACGAGGCCTAGGGGTCCCGCATAGGGGCCTGAGCCGGCCCCCTCGTCGCGGAGTCTCTTGCTGTGCCGGTCCCCACCCCCCTCGCGAGGAGACCGAGACCATGAACGAGCCCACAGACATCGCCACCCGCAATCCCCAGCAGCCATCGCCCATGGCGTGGCAGCGCTACGCCCCCTACCGCCCCGTCGACCTGCCCGACCGCACCTGGCCGGCGGCCGTCATCGCCGAGGCTCCGCGCTGGTGCGCGGTCGACCTGCGCGACGGCAACCAGGCCCTCATCGACCCCATGTCGCCCGCCCGCAAGAAGCGGATGTTCGAGCTGCTCGTGCAGATGGGCTTCAAGGAGATCGAGGTCGGCTTCCCGTCGGCCTCGCAGACCGACTTCGACTTCGTGCGTCAGCTCATTGAAGAAGATCTGATCCCCGACGACGTCGTCATCCAGGTGCTGACTCAGGCGCGCGAGCACCTCATCGAACGCACCTTCGAAGCGATCCGCGGCGCCAAGCAGGCGATCGTGCACCTCTACAACTCCACGTCCACGCTGCAGCGTCGCGTGGTCTTCGGGCTCGACAAGGACGGCATCAAGGACATCGCCGTGCACGGCGCGCAGCTGTGCAAGAAGTATGCCGAGCAGATCGCCGACGAGACCGAGGTCTACTTCGAGTACTCCCCCGAGTCCTACACCGGCACCGAGCTGGAGTTCGCCGTCGAGGTGTGCGACGCCGTCACCGAGGTCTGGCAGCCCACCCCCGACCGCAAGGTCATCATCAACCTGCCCGCCACCGTCGAGATGGCCACGCCCAACATCTACGCCGACTCGATCGAGTGGATG
>NBNH01000142.1 GCA_004379115.1 Actinomycetales bacterium mxb001 | reverse complement strand
ACATCCTCCTCAGGGTTTAAAAGAGCCTACTGGATTGTAGGACTCCTGTGCTGTACTTTTTTCCCAAAAAGGGATGTGAGAGTACATAAAAAAAGGGTAGCCCCGCGCGACGGATTAATGTCAACGCGGGGCTATATTTTATTGTAACGACATGCGGCAATCGGCTTCTACCTCAGCCTCTCCGTTTACAACTAGAAATCCATCGCATACGGCTTCGTAAAACAACCGGTACCATAGCAACTCTTTTTCATTCTTTGGTGTTTCTGAAGCTAAAGATGCTGCTTCAGCTGTAGCTTGGAGCTGATGTGAGTCGGTCTTATAGCAATCGTAAAAGACTTTATAATTCATATACCCTCCTTAAGGGTTTAAATAAGCCTACTGGATTGTAGGACTCCTGTGCTGTACTTTTTTCCCAAAAAGGGATGTGAGAGTACATAAAAAAAAGGGTAGCCCCGCGCGACGGATTAATGTCAACGCGGGGCTACAATTTACTTCATAGCAAACTCAATAAAACTATTGAAGATTTTTTGGTATGCTATGAAAATTTTTCTATTTGCTGATAGTGATATAACCTCCTCGTAAAATTCTGCAACCTTAGTCACAGCTGTTGGATAGTCTCCTTCTACCTCAGCCTCCATTAGGATCTTCTCAATTTCTATCTTTGGGGGGACAAAGATCAGAAATTGACTAACTTCTATGACCTTTATAATAAGGTCCTCTTCAAGATAGAGCTTAGATATTATATGCCAATTTTCATTAACCTGCTGGTTAGAATTCTCTTTGCACCAGCTGTTCCATAGGTATACACCTATAGAACCTTTTATTATCCAGTCTAGGTTATCCTGGCTAATGCCGCCAGCTAGTTCAAATCTTAGACGACCCATAACGCCCTCCTCAGGGTTCAAATGAGCCTACTGAATTGTAGGACTCAGATACTGTACTTTTTTCCATAAAAAAGGGATGTGAGAGTACAGAAAAATGTAGCCCCGCGCGACGGATTAATGTCAACGCGAGGCTACAATTAATAATTAATCTTCTCTTTCTAGGTCAAGCCGTCTGTCGGCCTCCTGGGAGGCCTCATAAAAATCAGTAATACCGTCAAGGACGGTCTCATAATAATGTTTATACCATACATTCTCATCCTCAGCGGCTAAAGCTGCAGCTGCTGCTTCTGCTGCTGCTTCTGCATTGGAATGAGTAATGTACAACATATAAAAGAGTTTATAGTTCATATACCCTCCTCAGGGTTTAAAAGAGCCTACGGAAGTGTAGGACTCATGTGCTGTACTTTTTTCCATAAAAAATGGATGTAAAAGTACAGAAAAAAATGTAGCCCCGCGTTGACGCAAGTCGGTCGCGCGGGGCTACAATTAGTCTTCTCTATATAGAAGGATCTTACCTTCTACTTCTAGTACAATTAGATTAGGGTGGTAGGCATTCCTCCTACCTAACTGCTCGTAATCTATATGCTTTAGGAGCATATCAATACTAAGATAAGGAGACTCTCTGATAGAGTCCTTAATCATCCATTTACCTACGTCTTCGAAATCATCGAAGACTCCTATCTCTTTTAAGCTTTTAAGCTTCTTAAAAGCTTCATCAACAGTGAAACCGTATTTGGTCACAAGTTGAGCTACTGTTTGTAGCTCTTCGTTGTCAGCATATAGTTTCAAAAACTCTTCTATGTCTATGGACATAACATTCTCCTTAATGGTTTAATGAGCCTACTGGATTGTAGGACTCAGATACTGTACTTTTTTCCAAAAAATGGATGTAAAAGTACAAAAAAAAATTGTAGCCCCGCGCGACGGATTAAAGTCAACGCGGGGCTACAATTACAACTTCACGTTCCAGGCTTTGCACCAAGCCTGAAACTTTTCTTTATCTCGTACACACTCATAAGGCATACATTCGTATGCCTTAATTGTGTCTTCATGTAAACCGTAGCCCCCACGGGAGACAAGATTCTTTGCCTTGGCCAACCCTTCCCTGGTGCGAGGGAAGTGGTTGTTGTATTCATCTCTGGGATCCTCTGGATCGCAGGTGAATACTGTAATACATTCAATCATCATACTTTCGTACACCCGCAGCCGTTGCTGCCGGTGCCACTCTTCTGGCCTTTGTAAGGCCAAGTTTTGTTGCCTTTCTAATGCCTTCATATACCCTCCTCAGGGTTTAAAAGAGCCTACTGAATTGTAGGACTCAGATACTGTACTTTTTTCCATAAAAAAATGGATGTAAAAGTACAGAAAAAATGTAGCCCCGCGCGACGGATTAGTGTCAACGCGGGGCTATAATTAATTCCTGTATCGCATTCCTGGCTTTATCCAGAAATGCGATATGATTTTCCAACCACTGTCCCTTTTTGTTTGAGTAACCACGTAGTCTTGGTTAGTATCTGACCATTCAGCTATAGCTGAATAGTCTGTATTCTCCCAGAAGTCAGAGGGTACCTTAGTACCCTTTTTATAAGAATTATCCGAAAAGATGATAACGTATTTTGGTATCATGGTAACGCCCTCCTTAAGGGCTAAAGAGCCTACTGAATTGTAGGACTCAGGTACTGTACTTTTTTCTATAAAAAATACAGAAAAAAAATGTAGCCCCGCGCGACGGATTAGTGTCAACGCGGGGGTTTGGTTTATATCTATGGCAGCCTTTCTGAACGGTATCCGCTCACAGGCCTTTCTGAACGGTTGCGCTCACAGGCTACCATAGATATTTTCTCTGGCGTTACCTATGTTGGTAACGCGGCTAATTCTAAGCAATCTAACTAAGATTTCCAGAGAATTAGCATTAATAACTATGGTAGCCTTTCTGAACGGTTAAATGCGCTCACAGACTACCATAGTCATATACTGTACTTTTTTCCCAAAAAATGGATGTAAAGTACAGGAAAAAATAATTATAGCCCCGCGCGACCGACTTACGTCAACGCGGGGCTACAATTATATTCTAAAATCTTCTTCCTCTAGAGGAGGAAGAGTTAAAATATACTGATTGTCTATCCATTTCCAGTATGGGGTATCTACCCCAACCGGTGTTACTATATACTCGATAGAGTATTCAGACACAGAGTATTCAGACACTTTGGCAACAGCGACGTATGTCGCTACGTCTGTCACCCATGTCAAGTGACCTACATGGTGTAGAGCTGGGGCTTCGAAGAAGAATTCTTCGTTGCCTTTGTAGGCAACGAAATCTTCTCCCAATGAAGCTTCTTGAAACAGCCGATCCCACTCCACTTGGGAGTAGGTAAAAATTAAATCTTTATAATAATCAACTACCTTAGACACCATATACCCTCCTTATGGGATTTTAGGACTCAAATACTGTACTTTTTTCCCCAGTAAAAAGTACAGTAAAAGAAATAAATATAGCCCCGCGCGACGAAAGTTTCGACACGAGGCTATATTGCTAGAATTTGCCAGGGGTCCAGATTATCTTCTGGACAACCTCTGGAGCCGCCTCCAGAGGTTGTGGCTGCTT